>JASHXZ010000592.1 GCA_030043285.1 Xanthobacteraceae bacterium
GAACCGGGCGGTGCGGCGCGACTGTGGCGACGGATGATCGAGCGCGTGCTCACCCGCTGCGAGAACCACGAGTTCGGCGAGCTGGCGCCGTTGATTACGCTTCTGCACCGCTTCGCCACCGAAGCGGCGCGCGACGAAGCACGGCTACTCTGTGACGAGCTTGCGGCGGAAGATGATGCCGAGGATCTTGCTGCCGAGCCCGAGGCTGTCGCGGCGTGAGATTCCGGGCTCCTCGAGGAGCTTGTCATCGGGCCGGCCACTTCGGCCCGGAATGACAGCAGGGGATTGCGCTTAAGACCCGGCAGTGCTCGGCGCCAGTGGCGGCGCAAAAATCACTTCCAGATAGTCAGGCCGAAAGCTGTTCTCGCGCCGCAAAAATTCGTCGGTGACTTCGCGTAGCCGCGCGGTCAGGCTGTGTGAGACTTCCGGCAGGTCACGGCGGTGGTATTCGCGGACAATAGCCCGTATCGCATCGACGTGCTGGTCGACGAGCGGCAGCGGAATGCGTGCGCTCTCCGGCGTGTGCTCGAGCAGCCGGCACAGGCTGTCGGCGGCGCCGGCCACGGCCGGATACCCGAAGGTCGGGGCTTCGCCCTTGATGTCATGGGCGGCGCGGAACAGCGCATCATGGGTTTTTTCGGTAAAGCCTTGGCGGGCGACGTCCTGGCGTGCGGCTTCGAGCCGCTCGCATTCGGCCAGCATCCAGGTGCCAAACTCGTTCGACAGTTTGGCCAGCGCGGTTTCGGCGCGCGCAACCGGATCGTCGCCTGCCACGGCCCGGCCGATGGCCTTGCGCAGCTCGTGTGGCGGCGTGATCACTTCGTGATCCGCATAGGTGGCGACCGACGGAGCTTGATCCTTGCGCTGCGCCATATGTTTGCCTGCCCCTGTTTAGCTTTCAGCTTAAGACTTTTGCTTTGTCGAGCAGCGGCTGCTGCTTGATGACTTCGGCCTTGCCGTCCTTGCGCCGCTCCGGTCCGACATAGTTCGGATTGACGTTGCGGCGGCGGTCCGGTCCGAAATAGGTGCGCGTCTTGATGAACGGCCGCGGATTGGCGACGACGTTGAGGATGCGTTCGTAAAGTGCCTTGGCGGAAATCGGCTTGGCCAGAAATTCGGTCACGCCGGCGTCGCGCGCGGTGACGATGCGCTTCTTCTCGGAATGGCCCGACACCATGATAATGGGCACGTAGGGATTGGCGTTGGCGCCGGGCTGGCGGATCATCTGCGTCAATTCCAGGCCATCGAAGATCGGCATCACCCAGTCGGCCAGCACGATGTCGGGCATGTAGTGGGTGAAGGCTTCGAGGCCGGTGGCGCCGTCCTCGGCTTCGTAGACTTCGCGGGCGCCAAACCCGTGCAGCAGCGTGCGCAGGATGCGCCGCATGTGGGCGTTGTCGTCGATCACCAAAAAACGCAGGCGATTGAAATCGATTCGAACCATGCCGGCAGGCTAGGCTTTCGGCATTAACGCCCGGTTAAGCATTGCAGCGGCGGCGGTCGCGTGGATCTAAAGTCGCAAAGTAGATATCGCGCCTATCTTGCGCTTTCGACGACCGATTTCCGGCTCAATAGCCGAACTGCTCGCTCAAGATGCGCTCGTCCAGGCTATGGCCGGGATCGAACAGCATGTGCATGGCGACCTGATGGTCCATGCCGATATCGACGGAATGCACCGCGCGCACCTCGTTGTGGTCGGCGACCGCGGCGACCGGGCGCTTTTCCGCTTCGAGGACGTCGATGGTGACGCGGGCGCGGTCGGGCAATAGCGCGCCGCGCCAGCGCCGCGGCCGAAACGGGCTGATCGGCGTGAGCGCCAGAAGCTTCGCGTCGATCGGAATGATCGGCCCCTGCACCGACAGATTATAGGCGGTCGACCCGGCCGGCGTCGCCAACAGGAGGCCGTCGGCGATGAGCTGCGGCAGCCGTTCCTTGCCGTCGACCGAAATGCGCAGCCGCGCCGCTTGGTAGGCCTGCCGGAACAGCGACACCTCGTTGATGGCGTGATGGCGATGCGCGCGCCCGGCCGCGTCGCGCGCTTCCATCAACAACGGATGGATGACGGTGACGTGTGCGGCGGCCAGCCGCTCGCCCAGTTTCTCATCGGAATATTCGTTCATAAGGAAGCCGACGGTGCCGCGATGCATGCCGTAGATCGGCTTGTTCGAGTTCATGAAGCGTTGCAGGGTTGACAGCATCAGCCCATCGCCGCCGAGCGCGACGATGACGTCGGCGGTTTCCGGCCGAGCATCGCCGTAGCGGCGCACCAAATGCCGCCGTGCCTCCTGGGCTTGCGGAACGGAGCTGGCGACGAACGCGATGCGCTTGTAGCGTGGTGCGGCAGGGCGCTTGGGCATTTTGTCCGACGCTGGCTCGGGGCGATGGCTCGGGTTTTCGTAACGGAGCGGCGGGCGACCGGCAGCGCCGCGGGAGACGGGCATGGAACGCGCGGTTTTCGTCTACACAACATACCCATCGATTGTCGAGGCGGAGCGCGCCGGTCGGGCGCTGCTCGAGCGGCGGCTGGCGGCCTGCGTCAACATCCTGCCCGGCATGGTGTCGTTGTACTGGTGGCAGGGCCAGATCGACCGCGGCGACGAGGTGGTGATGATCATCAAGACCCGCACCAGTCTGGCCGAGCCGGTGCGCGCCGCGGTCAAAGCGATGCACTCCTACACCACGCCCGCCATTCTGGTCATTCCGATCGAGACGGTCGATCCGAGCTATCATGCCTGGATCGAAGCCGAAACCGGCGGGGAGGGCGCGGCATGACCAAATTTGTTGCTGCGGCGCTTGGTCAGCCTATAGCAGGCGGTGGTCAAAGAAGCGGCCTGCATTTGGACTGATCTGACTATCCTCCCTCGCGTCGTGTAGCGACGCGGGGGAGGGGAACCACGCGAAGCATGGTGGAGGGGGCGCACGGCGGAAAGGCAAGTCTCGAAACTTGCAGTTGGCGTCTAGGCGCGCACCCCTTCCACCATCTTGCTGCGCAAGATGGTCCCCCTTCCCCGCTTTCGCCGGGAAGGATGAAATTAATACGTCGCCGTGCCGTCGATGACGCCTTTGAGCTGCCGGTATTCCGGGCAATCGGTATTGCCGCAGATGACGCGGACCTTTTCCAGGTCGTCCTTGGCCTTGAGCAGGTTGCCTTGCTCGGCCTGCCAGGCGCCGTAATAGGACCACGTCAAGGCGTGATTGGGATCGGCGGCGAGCGCCTTCTCGTACCAGTATTTGGCGTCGTCGTAGCGGCCGAGCTTGCGGCTGGCGTAGCCGATCAGCGTCGCCACGTCCGGATTGTCGTCGTAGCCAAGCGTGCGCAGCGTGGCGATGCCGGCCGCATAGTCTTTCTTGTCGTAGATCTGCGCATAGGCGGTGTGATAGCCGGCGTAGAACTTGTCGATCGCGCTGTCCTTCTTCGGCTTCGTCTTCTTGCTGTGCGCTTTATGGCCCTGGCTCGGCGGTTGCGTCTGCGGCTGTTGCGGCGCGGCCGGACTGTTAGTCTCCATGGCGCTGGCGATGTCGGCTGCGCTCATGGCGAAACCGAAGACCAGCGTGGTGGCAAGCAAGCGGATATGGCGCATGAACTCCTCCGTTTTCGGGCTGCGACATAAACACCGGCATCATAGCAGTTCATCCACCCGGACGGCGCGGCTTCTTACCGAAAGTTCACGTAGGTGAACGGCGGCTTTCGCCGCGCTTCAGCACGCATTCAGGGCGCACCGCGTACAAGGGGCGGCAACGACGGCGCCATCCGGCGCCGCAAAGAACAAGAGGAACACTGCCATGATGAGGAGCATAGCCGCCGCGCTGTTGGCGACCGCGCTGATCGCCGGCCCGGCCTTCGCCGCTTCGCCCGCAGGCGATGCCGGCACGGTCTCTACGAACGCGACCGCCGGCTCCGGCACCAGCGTCGCCAAACCGGCGGCCCAGTCCGGCAAAACCGCCAAGACGCATCATGCCCGCAAGCACGTCGTTCGCCATAGCGGCAAAACCACCGGCGCCGGCCACGTGGCCCGGCTGAAGACGCATCGGCGTCATGTCGCGGCCCATGTCGGCAAGCCGGCGAAGGTCGAAAGGGCCGGCAAGTCGGACAAGAGCTGAAACCGCGAAATCGCCTGGAAGCGCCGCTTCGGCAGCCCAGGGTAAGGGTCGAAGTTGCGCTCCGCGGCGCCGGCTTGCGGTGCTAGCGGCAACCGCTGCAGCTCGCGCAAGCCGGGCCATAGTCGTCCCGGCACAATAACCAACATACCGTCGGGATCAGGAGGCCGGCCCGCCATGGCCGGCCTCGTTTTACTCCCTGCAGCGGAAGGTAGATCGGCGTTAAAGCGTCGTCTGCCACTCGATCGGCACGTGCTCGTAGCCGGTCGCGGTCTTGACCAGATGGCCGCAGGCGGGAAACGGGAAGTGATAGCCGGTGACCAGCATGCGGTCGGCTGCGGCGCGGTCGAACAGCTTTTTGCGCGTGACGATGGTTTCGGCACCATCAACGTCGAAGGCCGCCTGCCAATCGGGATGGCGCGCGAACACCGCCGGATGCTGCGCGGTGTCGCTGAGCACCATGAGCGATTGGTTGCCGGAATGAACCGCAAACACGGTGTGACCCGGCGTGTGGCCGGGCGCTGCCAGCGTTTCGATGCCGGGCGCCACCTCCTTGCCGGGCGCAAAGTGCGTGACGCGTTTGGCAATATCGGAAAAGATGCGGCGCTGATTGCGGAACGTCTCCGTCATCGCCGCCGGCGCCGCATTCATGTTGGCATCGTCCATCCAGAACGCCCATTCCGGCTCGGGCACCATGATCTCGGCATTGGGGAAGATGAGATTGTTGTCCTTGTCCTTGATGCCGTTGATGTGATCGGGATGAAAATGCGAGATGACGATCTGGTCGACCTCCGTCGGCGCGATGCCGGCGGCGGCCAGGTTCTCGACCACCATGCCGGCTGTCGGCGAAATCTGTCCGCCGGTGCCGGTGTCGAGCAGAACGAGTTTTTGGCCGGTATTGACGATGAGGGTGGTGAACGGCGTCGCCAGCCTGTCGTGCGGCATGAACGCCGCATCGAGCGCGTGCTCGACGTCGGCGAACGGCGCATTGCGGATGAAATTTTTGCCGATCGGCCGATACCAGATGCCGTCATAGAGCGCGGTCAGCTCATAGGTGCCGATGCGGTAGCGGTATATGGCCGGCCCGGCCTTGCCGGCGGGTGGTGCCGCCGCGAGTGCCGAGTGAGCGGCAGTGCCGAAGCTCGCCGCGGCGGAGCCGGCGAGGATGCCGCGTCTGGTCACGCGTGCCATGCGAGTGCCTTTCTGCCGCCCCCGCGACACGAGTCCAATATTGCGCCGAAACTAACGCCTACTCGCGCCAGCGCGTGGAATAACACGAAGGGCGGGGCGTTTGTAGATGCAGTGCAACACGCTGCCGCTATTGGAACCCGCCGTCATGTATCTTATTCCGGCTGGAGCCGTTTTTTGCGCGATCGTTGTCGCGATCCCGATCGCAGCGCAGGCACAGAACTATCCGTGGTGCTCGAGTTTCCACGACGGCGCCGGCACCAATTGCGGCTTTTCCACCTACGAGCAGTGCATGGCGACCGCCCGCGGCACCGGCGGCTACTGCGCGCCGAACAATTCGTACGTCGCGCCGCGGCCGGCGATGTCTTCTGGCCGCGCGCGGCGTAAGCACAGGGTGCCCAGCGCAGGTCGGTAATCGCCGTTTGAAATATGCGCGGTGAGAGGATTGATTCGGGCTTTCGAGTACGGTTGCGCGGGCTTTGTGAATTCGATTTCAAAATACGCGACGATTTCTTTGCGCTTGCAATAAAGCGCATGCGTGACGGCAACTCCTCGCTCCGACCGATCTATCGCACGATCCGTCGCAAAGACAGAATCCGGAACTTCGCGGCCTTGCACGCGTTCACATGTGTCCGATTTTCGCACAGACCGGTCGCGCGCCGCGGCCGCGGCCGGGAACGGAGGCTTTGTATTTTTCATCGGTCGGCAGTGCAGGGAAGGATCGATCATGCAACAGATTCTCAACCAGGTTCTGCATTTTCTGCAGATGGGAATCACAGCGATCTTTCGCTTTGTCGAATTGATCTGGACCTGATCGGTCCATCAGGTCACGAAGCTCGCTGCGGTGCCCTGGCACGATTGGCCGATCCTAAAGGTGATCCTGCTGATCGTCGTGGTGGCCGCGGTTATCTGGGCGCTCTACCAAGTATTCTGGGAGCTGTGGCTCGGCGCCGAGCGGGTGCTGAGCGCCTTTGCGCGCCTGCTCGTGATCTTTGTGCACACGTTGCCCCGCGTGCTGCTCGCCGGCGTGATCGCGCTCGGCGGTCTCTGGGTGATGAACCATCTCGACAACTCGATGATGCGCATCCCGATATCGCTTCAGGTCGGGCAGCAACAGCCGGCGCCGTCGCAACCGCAGTCACAAGCGCAGCCGCAGCAGTGATCGCTTCGCAAGCACCGTTCAAGGATTTCTGGCCTTAATGGTTCGGGGTCTCCGAGACGCGGTAAAGCACGTCAGCGCCGATCCATAGGCGGTCGCAGGCGAAACGAGGCCGCTTTGGCACGACGACGGCGCGATGTTTCAATGCCACGCGCAAGTGCGAGATAGCGGCCGTGCAGCGACAGCCAGTCCGCGCGTTCGCGCGGATCGATCACCTCGTTAGCACGCTCGGCGCAGTCCGCCGCTTGCTGCACGCAGTCGCGGACCTGATCATCAATGTTTTGGGGCAATGTACGTCTCTCCTGATGCCCCCGATCCGCTGGCGAGCATGGGAAGGATGTGTGACGGTTTGACTACGGCGTGGCTAAACCAACGCATACTTGCCGCCGACAAGTGCATTGCTAAGCGGATCGATCAGTTGCGTACCGATGCCGGTGCAAGTCGCTGTCCGCAGCAATATTGGAAAATCGTCGTTGATGGTGCCGGGTGAGAGGATTGAACTCCCGACCAACGGTTTACAAAACCGCTGCTCTACCGCTGAGCTAACCCGGCACGCGGTTGATAGTGTAATGCGTATTGATTTTATTTTCACCTCACCCCGAGCGTGGGGAGAGGCATCCGCGTTTAATGACTCAAGACCACATTGAGGATCGCAGTTGAGCCGTCCTGCACCTTCTTCAGCGCTGTCTGCAGCGCGGTCTTGAGCTTGGCCGGCTGTTCGACGCGTTCGCCGTGCTGGCCGAAATGCGAGCCGAGCGCGGAATAGTCGGGGCCTTCGAGGTGCGAACCGAGGTGCATCTTGGCGCTTTCGGAGGCGCCGTCCGGATAATGATGCACGTGGCCCTTCTGCATCGCCTGGTAGCCGTTGTTGTTGAACACGACGATGAGGATCGGCAGGCCGTGCTGCTTGGAGGCGCCGAGCGCCTGGATCACGGGGTTGTACATGAAGCCGCCATCACCGACCACCAACACGACCGGACGCTGGCGTGCCGCGAGCTTGACGCCGAGCGCGGTGCCGATGCCCTGGCCGAGCCCGCCAAAGCCGCGGAAGAAACTCTGCGGCGTGGTGAAGGGCAGGTGCTGGCGCAATAGCGGGCCGTGCAGGATGGTTTCGTCCACGTAGATCGTGTCGGCCGGCATGGTGTCGGCGAGCGTGCCGATCAGGGTCAGCGGATCGATCGCCTTGCCGTTGCCGTTCGCCGCCTTGGCGCGCTCGGTCTTGAGACCCGCAGCGACTGACTCGTGCTCGCCCTGCCACTTCTCGCGACGTTTCTTGATCGCGTCGGCGTTCGGCTTGGCGGCGCGCGCGGCCTGCGTGAGGCCCTGCAGCGAAGCCGCGATGTCGCCTTCGAGATAAAGGTCGGCATGCAGCTGCTGATAGATCATGTGGCCCTTGAACTGATTGTCGTTGATGGCGACGATCTTGCCCTTGGTCGGCCGCACATGCGGCGGATACCAGGGCACGCGGCCGCCGACGAGGAGCACGAGGTCGGCATCGGCGAGATGCTTGTAGTTGGCGACGCCGAGATAGAGCGGATGATTTGTGGGGAAATTGCAGACATTGGCGCCGCGGCTCCAGGTCACCGGCAGCGCCAGGAGATCGGCGAGCTCGACCAAAGCCGCAAACGCCGCCGGATCGCGGCCCGATTGTTCGGCGACCACGACCGGGTTCCTGGCGGCGAGCAGCAGGTCCGCGACCTTCTCGATCTCGCTCGCATGGGCGGCGACGCGCGGCGCGAACGGCACGTCGCGCTCGTGCGCCGGCGGCGTCCAGTCGTGCAGCATGTGCTCGAGCGCGACGTTGAGATAAATCGGCCCCTTCGGCGTGCGCTGCGCCATCTCGCCGGCGCGGATCACGCTTTCGTAGAGCGTATACGGGCTCGTCACCTGCCGCGCCCATTTGGTGATGTTCTCAACGTAGCGCTCGATGCCGCCGACCGAGAGGCCGCCGTACCATTGCTGCTCGATGTCGAGATCGGGATTTTCGCCGAGCGTCTGCGATTCCCCGGACATGACGAGCATCGGCACTTCGGCCTGCAGCGCGCCGTGCACGCCGAGACCGGCCTGCAGCAGCCCGACGCCGGCATGCACCAGCACCGCCTGCGGCCGGCCGGTGATCAGCGTGTAGCCGGTCGCCATGTTGACGGCGAGCGTCTCGTGCTGGGAATCCATGTAGGTGGGGCCCGCCCGGTTGCCGAGCTTTTGCCGCACCAGGGCTTCCCAGACCGGCGACCATTCCGAGCCCGGCGACGACATGATGTAGTCGATCTTGAGCTTGCGGAACGCCTCCAGGATCGCTTCCCCGCCGTCCATGTAGTTTTTCATCGTTCTGTCCCTGCTGGGCGACGGTGTGTAAGAATTCGGCCGCCGTTCGGGCTTTCCGTAACAATGGCGACGTTGCTTGCCAAGCCTTGCTGACGCAGGGGCGCTTCCCACGCGAGAGACAGCTCGCCCTATCCGGCCCCAGGTTGCTTATTCGTCAGGGGATCGCCCATAACGGCGGCGATTTGCTCAAAACGAGACCGCCATGAAGGCCGTGACAGAAAAGACATTGCGCAGCCCAGCCGAAATGGTCGAAGCCGGCCTTGCCGAACGCGACAGGCTCGCCGAACTGGCGCAAGTTGCGTCGCATTATGCCGTCGCCATTACGCCGGCGATTGCCGACTTGATCGACCCCGCCGATCCGAGCGACCCGATCGCACGCCAGTTCGTGCCCGACGCGCGCGAACTCGAGCGGCACCAGGAGGAAAGCGCCGACCCAATCGGCGACGGCGCCTTCAGCCCGGTCGAAGGCGTCGTGCACCGCTATCCCGACCGCGTGCTGCTCAAGCTCGTCAATGCCTGCGCGGTCTATTGCCGGTTCTGCTTCCGCCGCGAGATGGTCGGGCCGGGCAGGGGAGCGCTGTCTGCCAAAGCGCTCGCCGCCGCGCTCGCCTACATCCGGGCAACGCCGCAGATCTGGGAGGTCATTCTTACCGGCGGCGATCCCCTCGTTCTATCGCCGCGCCGGCTCAAGGCGGTGCTGGCCGAGCTGGCGGCGATCGAGCACGTCAAAATCTTGCGCGTGCACACCCGTATGCCGGTTGCGGCGCCGGAGCGGATTTCGCCGGCGCTGGTGCGGGCGCTGCGCGTGCCCGGCAAGGCGAGCTACGTCGTGCTGCACGTCAATCACCCGCGTGAGCTTTGCGCCAAAACCCGCGCCGCCTGCGCGCGGCTGATCGACGCCGGTATCCCGATGCTGTCGCAGAGCGTGCTGCTGCGCGGCGTCAACGATGATGCCGCGACCATGAGCGCGCTGTTGCGGGCTTTGGTCGAGGCCAGGATCAAGCCGTATTACCTGCACCACGCCGATCTCGCGCCCGGCACCGCGCATTTCCGCACCAGCATTGCCGAGGGCCGGGCGCTGATGCGGGTGCTGCACGGCCGCGTCTCCGGCCTGTGCCAGCCGGCTTACGTGCTCGACATTCCCGGTGGTTTCGGCAAGTCGCCGATCGGGCCGAATTATCTGAGCGACAATGGCGCGACGATCGAGGATTTCAACGGCCACCGACACCGTTATCGTAATTCTTCATCCTGAGGCGCGCGCCTCGAAGGATGAGGTTAAGGTGCTGTGCCGCTGCTTTAAGCCGCTGCGGCGAAGAAGACGTCGGTCTCGAACGCGTAGCCGCAGGCTTCGCACGACCAAGTGTGCCGCACCCGCCGCTCGTTGAGATATTCGGACCAGTCCGGCGCCAACAGCCCTTCGCCGCATTGCGGGCACTGGTTCTTGTTGGCGACCGCGAGCCGGTCTTTTGCCGCGTTTTTGGTCTGCAGGGTCATAGCCGTCTCCCTGGACCCCTCCCTTTGTTGGACGAGAGCGTCGCCCAATTCTGTGGCGCCGACGTGACGAAGCTGCGTCGAAGGGGAGGAATTGTCTTGCCGCCGTGACGTGCGGCTCGATTGCGGTCCTGCCGGTCGTGCAATAGATTCGCGTGGCGGACAGGTGCGACTTGCGGCACTGCAGCAAAACCGATGGAGTGCGCCCATGCCAAACAAGCGAACGGAACTGATGGCACGGAT
>JASHXZ010000593.1 GCA_030043285.1 Xanthobacteraceae bacterium
GCCGCTGTCCGAAAAGCTTGTTGCGGAACTGACTGCGTACCGCACGTCGGCGCTGCGCAACGAGCTTGCCAAGCATCCGGCAACCGCGCTGATCTCGCTGGTTCACGCGCTTGCGTTGGGGACCTTCTTTGAAGGCAGCGAGGGCTCTTGCTTGGAGATCACGCCCAAGAGCGCATGGCTCTCGGGCCATGCGCCCGGCATCGACGAAAGCCCTGCCGAACGGCAGGTCGCCGAGCGTCACGCGGCATGGGGCAAGCGCATGCCAGAGGAGCCGGAAGCCTTGTGGACGTTCATTCATGGCCTATCCGACAGCGAGCGCATGGCCTTGCTTGCGCACTGCGTATCGCTGACCGCGAACGCCTTGCGGGTGCGCGGCCACAACGCCGAAGCTCTGGCGCATGCCGATCAGCTTGCCCGCGAGGTTGGGCTCGACATGACCGTCTACTGGCAGCCGACGGCGGCGGGGTATTTCAGCCGCGTCAGCAAGGACCGCATCGTTCAGGCAGTCCGCGAGGGCCTATCCGCGCAAGCCGCCAAGAACATTGCCACCAAGAAGAAAGGCGACATGGCCGAGGCGGCACAAACGCTGCTGTCCGGCAAAGGATGGCTTCCGGCCTTGCTGCGGAGCGCGGCGTAGCGATCCAGCGCGTCAGGGCAACGCCGGGGCTGCGCAAGCGGCTTCGGCGCTTGTTCGTTTCGAAGCCGACCGGACCATGCTTCCGCGCCTCGGTATATCAGGATTTCCGCTTATCGGTCTTTGGCAGCAAGGAACTTCTCAGGCGATGAAGTTGCTGATGCAATTTTATATCTTGACGCAAGCGCTTGGGAAAAACATGATAATAGACATCATTCCACCGCTGACTATCGCCGCGAAGAGACACTGAATGTGCCTCAAGGTCAACAATCCGATTACCCTGTTTCAAGGAATCAAGGTAGAGCTCATCAAACGCCTTCAAGAGAGAGAGGTACTTCTTCTCAAGTTGGGTCAATCGGTCTTCGGTGCTGGACATGGCTACCTCGTAATTAGTTTGGTGACCGCAACAAATAAAGAATCGTAGTCCTCTACGTGTGTTAATTGCAACACTTTCCTTGCCGAGGAATCCGATCCGTAAAGAAAGTGGCCCAGGTCCGCCCATCACGAACAAAGGGCCGCGCAAGCGGCCCTCTCTTCTCTGCGAAACGGGTGCGCCGCTGCATTAGCAGTACGTTCCGGTGGGCCCGGCAAAATGCGTCCATATTTGCCGAATCGACGCTGCCGCTATATGGGAAAGGAAATTCGCAAAACCGCTCAGCGGCCTTCCTAGAGCCTCTGAGAAGGGGATGACAAGCTCGAAAAGTTACACATCCTCTTACACATACACAGGAATTTGCCAAAAAACACTATAAAAACCATAGGTTTATCGCAAACCATGCACGACTCAAAATCGTGTTCCGCAAGGAGTGGGGGTTCGATTCCCTCCACGGGCACCAAGCAATTATGGATCGTTCGCCCCTGAACACCAAAAGGAAGGTCATGATGGTTATTTGCCGATACCTCTTCGCCGCTTTCGCCTTCTGTTTGCTGGCGATTACCGCCGCTGACGCCCAAGGCGGCAAGAGCCATCGTATTGTCATTCAGGTCGACCAGAACGATCCTGCGGTCATGAACCTCGCACTCGGCAATGCGCGAAACGTGATCAAATATTACCGTCAGAAGGGTGAGGACGTTGAAGTTGAGTTTGTGGCCTACGGGCCAGGCCTCAACATGCTGCGCGCCGATACCTCGCCGGTTAAAGACCGAATCGCGGAGCTGGCCGCTGCCGATCCGAAGGTCGTGTTTTCCGCCTGCAACAATAGCAAGGAAGCGATGGAAAAGCGCGAGGGTCATCCCATCACGATCGTCCCACAAGCCACAATCGTGCCGTCTGGCGTCGTGCGGATCACGCAGCTCGAGGAAGAGGGCTGGAGCTATGTGCGGCCATGAGCCGCCCGAATTGGCGCCGTACTCGGTACGCAGCGCGATCGCCGGGCGATCCGAACCGAGGTTGGCGCAGAAGGCAGCGGAAAGCCGGAGATGAAATTCTCCCATTTCTCCCACATCTGGTGCAAACCGGAGATGACGCCGCAGCAGCGCTACGAGCAACTGTGGCGCGAGCTGCAATTGTGCGACGAGCTTGGCTTCGACCATTCGTTCTGCGTCGAGCATCATTTCCGTCCCGACGAGAGCTGGATGTCGTCGCCCTCGCTGTACGCGGTCGGCGCCGGCGCGCGCACCAGGCGGCTGCGCATCGGGCCGATGGGCTACATCGTACCGCTCTATCACCCGCTGCGGCTCGCCGAAGAGATCGCCATCGTCGACCAGATGCTCGGCGGCCGCATGGAGCTCGGCCTCGTGCCCGGCATCAATCCCGATTATTTCCACCCGTTCGGGCTCGACTACGGCCAGCGCAAGTCGCCGACCCTGGAATTCGTCGACTATTTGCGTGCGGCGTTCGGCGACGCACAGCCGTTCTCGTTTCACGGCCATGACTTTCACACCGACAACGCCCGCATCGCGGTGCCGCCGGTGCAGCGCCCGCATCCGCCGCTGTGGATGATGAGCCGCGATCCGCAGACGCTTGAATTCTGTGCCCTGCACGGCATCAATCCCGGCTACTTTTTGGTCTATCCGCGCGCCGACGCGGCGCCGCGCTACCGCAAGTTTCTGCACGACTGGCAGGCTGTCGGCTGGGCGCACAAGCCGAACATCGCCTACTGCACCGTCGTCTATATCGACGAGACCGACGATAAGGCGCTCGAGGTTGCGTCGTTTCGCGCCAGCCGCGCCTACGAGGGTTTTCTCAAGCCGCCGCAACCCGGCGACACGTTCGAACGGCGCGCCGCCGAGCACGCCAAAATGTTCGTCGGCCGGGGCGAGCCTGGCGCATCCGAGATCATGCAGCATCTGTTCGATGCCGCGTATCTGCGCAAGCACGACCTCGTTTTCATCGGTTCGCCGGAAACCGTGGCGGAAAAAATTCATGCCGCGGCCGCGGCTGGTCTGTTCAACGTGTTCATGGGCGAGTTCAATTTCTCCGATTTGCCGGAAGCGGATCTGATGCGCTCGATCCGCCTGTTCGGCGAAAAAGTGATTCCGGCGCTGCGCGACTACGAGCCGTTCTGATCGCGCGTGCCGAGCGCGTGCGATCAGAGCAAATATTTGTCGGCCGCGGCCGATCAAACAGCCGTCACCACCAATTGAGCGCCCATGCCCGCTCGAACGCCTGGTTGGCGTTGGCAAAATACCAGCCGTCGAAGAATGCCGCGTCGACGGTGTAGAGAATGGCAAGGCAAAGGGTTGCTGCAACGAGGTGCTTCATCATCGCCTCCCGCGCTCGCAGACCGGCCCATTCTCCGCCCGCCGAGATGACGGAGTGTTCCGGAAGCGCGCCGCATTCGGCTCAAATTTTCGTCAAGTCGCAGTTTGTTAGGCGCGTCCAAATGTCCGAGAGTGCCGCTTGCTGCGGCGCAGCATCATCCTTTCGCGAATTGCGGATGCGCACGAAGCCGCGCATCCAACAACAGATAAATGATAAAGCACACGACCGCGCCGGCGGCGAACGGCAACGTCGACCACATATAGAGTTGCGCGACCGGAAGGCCGACGAACGCCGCGCCCAACAGCGGCCCGCCGATGGCGCCGAAGCGGCCGAGACCGAGTTGCCAGCCGGAGCCATTGGCGCGCAGCGAAGTCGGATAGATCATGGCGCCGACGACGTTGATGCCGGACTGGATACCAAGCACGACCGCGCCGGCGA
>JASHXZ010000594.1 GCA_030043285.1 Xanthobacteraceae bacterium
CGGGCGAGGCGCCGAAACTCGTCTATATTTTTTTGACGTGAGTCGCCGCGGTTCCGCAAGTCTGCTTTTATCAACGCCTGATCGACCGCAAAGCCGGCGGCACCCCCAATAAAAAGGCCCACCAAGCTGGCGGCGAATCCGAACGCTATCCAGGCGAGCGCGCCTGCTATCAACCCGGCGATTACCATGATAAAAGGGTTGATATCTCTCTTTTCCAGCTTTCCTTTTTCAAGTTCGTAGTCGAAAAACTCCCGCACCGACTTTCGATTGGGCGCCGAGTTCACGCTCATGACATCTTCCCCCGGATAAGAGCTACCACCATTTGTTGGTATTCTCGCAAAACTCCAAGCGAGCTTTGCATGCACCAGTATAGGCGCGCGTATTCACTTGGCTGCTCGGCGAATTCGTTCTCGACATCTCTAAAGAGTTCCATCGTCCGAGCAAGGTGGGCTGGCCCAGCGTTGGCAGCGCCAACCTCAAGAACTGCGTTCAACAAAAGACACAGCGGATTGGTGCCAAATGAGGTGGCGGTACGAACTGCATCGAGCGCTTCGTGGCAGTCTTTGGATGAAAGGCGGAGCACCAGCCGTCGCTGGGGCAAATGCAATGCGAGGAAATACCAACCGGCAAAAGTATTGGCAGCTCGTGAGTGCGCCCGAAGGATATTAAGACCGGTTTCCCAGTTGTCGCCAATGCAGTGCATCAGGCCGGCATTGAGCCAGATTGGGCTAGACGGTGCGTAATGATTGCGTATTCGTTCTAAGTCGCCAGCAATTGAGATAGCCTCTGTTCGGCCACTGATCATGGCAAAGCGCGGATCGAACGCGGGCCATATGCCTCTACAGGCTAGCACCTTAGTCTCATACCCCTTAGCGGGAGCGCGAAGCGGATCGAAAAGTTCCGATAACGCCGATCGAAGTTCTCTGCCGGTGTTCCTGCGAGAAAGGTCGATGTATTGCAGGTCGGCTAATGCATCTGGAAGCGCAGTTGTCAGAGGCGCCACGATAATTGGACGGATTGGTTTTGCCTGTTCGGTAGCAAGTTTTAGCTCCTCAGCTACAGCTTTACTGCCGAGACTGTCATCGCTGACAAGAAGGACCAACTCATCGCAATGCGATAAACCTAAATAAATCTCCTCCTTCCAATTGTCTCCGATGACAATGCTTTCAATATCGACCCAAACGGAACGCGCGTTATTCGCGAGGGTTTCTTTAAGCGCCTCGGCAATATTTTTCTGCTTACGCGAATAGGATATAAAAAACGAAGGGCGCAAGGAGGCGCCAATCCGAAGCGAAGGCATCATTGTTCCTGGTATTCCGACTGCGCAATCCAGGATAGATTACGCGAGCCCATAATGCAACCTGGCCGATCAACAAACTGTGTCTGGTGAGCAGGTCTGCCCGTTCTACTCGCTGATGCCGCGGCGGTCGACGATCCCGTCAACAACCGGTAGAAGCCTAAGAGCGTGTGAGTTTGAATGCTCGCTCTTTCTTGACTAGCGTCCGTCGGCGCGAGGTGCTCAGCGCGTGGCGCCGAACCAACGGTGAAGACGCATCCGAAATCAGGCTTGCGTGTTTTCGCCATATCCTTCATAGGCCCGCGCCCGGCGCGCAGTTTAGGATGGCGGCCCACGTTGCCCTGATATGGACCGGATTTTTCTTCACCGGTGCTTCGCGGGCACACCTGCCGGAAAAATTTGGGAAAACTTTACCGTATCGGTGCGGCGGTGCTGAGCGGCGGGGCGGTTTCGGGTATCCTCCTTGGCACCGCACAGCCACGGGTTGGGGCCGCGGCTGGCGGGGGCGGCATCGTGGTGCTGGGGGAATTGCTCATGCGCAAGACGTTTTTCTATGCGGCCGCGCTTGCGGCCGTGGCCGGCTCGTTTTTGGCGATCGCGCCGCAGCCGGCTTCCGCTCATGGCAACGTGGTGACGGTGCGGGACGACTATCCGGCCGGCACGATCGTGGTGAAGGAGAGCCAGCGGCGGCTCTTTCTGATGCTCGGCTCGGGCCGGGCGATCAGCTATCCGGTCGGCGTCGGCCGGGGCGGCATGCAATGGTCCGGCACGGTCCAGATCGATGGCAAATACATCAAGCCGGCTTGGTCGCCGCCGGCCGACATCAAGCGCGCCGAGCCCAGACTGCCGGATGTCATCCCCGGCGGCTCGCCGCATAACCCGATGGGCGTGGCGGCGATGACGCTCTCGGGCGGCGGCCAATACGCCATCCACGGCACCAATCAGCCGGGCCTGATCGGCGGCTTCGTCTCGCACGGCTGCATCCGCATGCTCAACGCCGACGTCACCGATCTCTACGGCCGGGTCAGTGTCGGCACGACCGTGGTCGTTACCCGGTAGCTTGTCATTCCGGCTCGCCGCCAAGCGGCGGGTCCGGAATCCATAATCCCAGCGCCGGGATTATGGATTCCGGCCCTCGGCAAATCCTCGCTCTGGTCCGTCGCCCGCACTGCGAGCTGCCAATCAAAAATCCGAAGCGATGCCGTTGATTTCCCAGTCGCCGTAGCGGGTTGGGTCGGGACCGGCGGGGCCGTTAACTTCCGTCGGCGACTTCGCGGCGTCGCGCTCACGCTCGGCGCGGCGGGCGGCGGCTTCGGCCAACGCGCGCTCGGCGGCAGGCGGCAGCGGACGATGTTGCGGCGTTGGGGCTTGCGCCGCTGCGGCGGCAGCCGGTTCAGGCACCTTGCGGTCGGTTGGCATGGGCTTTGACTTGGCGTAGCCGTGCCGGCTTCACAAGGCAGGCGGTGCAAGGATTTTGGCTCATGAAGACTGCGCGAACAGCGCGACGGCA
Source organism: Xanthobacteraceae bacterium (assembly GCA_030043285.1). GTDB lineage: Bacteria > Pseudomonadota > Alphaproteobacteria > Rhizobiales > Xanthobacteraceae > BOG-931. The sequence goes on from JASHXZ010000594.1 coordinate 2,808, forward strand.
TGCCGACGGTGCCCCTGACGTCCCGGGCCTCGCCGTCCGCCGCCTTGCCGCCACCGTGATCGAGGGCGTGCTGCGCCGCCGCCGGCCGCTCGACGAAATGCTCGACGATGCGCGCACGCAGGCGGCGCTCGACGAACGCGACCGGGCGCTGGCGCGCGCGCTGATCGGCGTGGTGCTGCGTCGGCTCGGCTCGCTGCGGCATATCGTGGCGTCGTTCGTCGAACGCGGCCTGCCGGCGCAGGCGCCGCTGGTCGAAACGGCGCTGCTCGTCGGCGCCGCGCAAATCCTTTTGCTCGACGTGCCGGACCACGCGGCCGTCGATCTGTCCGTACGGCTGGTGCAGGCCGATCGCCACGCCGCGCGCTTTTCCGGGCTGGTCAACGCCCTGCTGCGGCGCGTGGCGCGCGAGGGCGCGGCGCGGCTCGCCGCGCTCGATGCGGTCGCGCTCGACACGCCCGACTGGCTGTTGGCGCGGTGGACCAAAAACTACGGCGAAGACACCGCGCGCGCCATCGCTGGCGCCAACGGGCGTGAGCCGGCGCTCGACCTCACGGTGAAGAACGATCCGCGCCATTGGGCCGGGCGGCTCGACGGCCGCGTGCTGCCGACCGGCACGGTGCGCACCATCGCGCACGGCCTGGTGACCGCGCTGCCGGGCTTTGCCGAAGGGCAATGGTGGGTGCAGGATGCCGGCGCCGCGCTGCCGGCGCGCTTGTTCGGCAAGGACATCGCCGGCCTGCGGGTCGCCGACCTGTGTGCCGCGCCCGGCGGCAAGACCGCGCAGCTGGCGGCAGCCGGCGCCAATGTCACCGCCGTCGACCGCGCGCCGGCGCGGCTCGAGCGGCTGCGCCAAAATCTCATTCGGCTGAGGCTGTCCGCCGAACTCGTCTGCGCCGACGCGACAGCCTGGACGCCCGACCGCGCCGATTTCGACGCCGTGCTGGTGGACGCGCCGTGCACGGCGACCGGGACCATCCGCCGCCACCCGGACGTGCCATGGCTCAAGCGCGAGAGCGACATTGTGGGGCTTGCTGGCCCGCAAGCGCGCCTGATCGAGCGCGCGCTGGCGCTGACCCGGCCAGGCGGAACGCTGATCTACTGCACCTGCTCGCTCGAGCCGGAGGAAAACGAGGACATCGTCGCCGCGCTGCTGTCTCGCGCACCCGGCGTGAACCGGCTGCCCATTGCCGCCGACGAAGTGTTCGGCTGCCTCGAGTTCATCAATAAAGCCGGTGATCTGCGCACCTTGCCATGCCACCTTCCGGATGCCGATTCGCGATTTGCCGGCGTCGACGGCTTTTATGCCGCGCGGCTTCAAAAAAGTTAACGTAATCAATACATTAATAGTCTATTTGGCCGTAATTGCCGCGTTTCCCATGATACGCGGCCGGCGGGCGCCCGCTCGGACGGGCAGAAAGGGCGAGCGCCGCAATGGCGCGCGGTGCATTCGGCGATAACTTGCGGCTGGCCTGGCTCCTGCTGCGCGGCGGGTCGCGGCGGCTTGCCGGGCGCGTCAGCGGCCACCCGCTGATCCGCTGGCCGCTGCCCGCTCTGCGCGCCGACCAGCTGTTGATCGCGCCGCAGGAGCTGCGCACCGCCGACGCCACGCTCGCCGGCGAAATCTATTCCGGACGCTTCGCCTTCGCCGGCAAAGTCGTGATCTGCGACGGACGCTCGATTTTCGACATGGAGCCGCCGTCGGAGGAATGGGCGGAGACGCTGTTGGGCTTCGGCTGGCTGCGCCACCTGCGCGCCGCCGAATCGGCGATCACCCGCGCCAACGGCCGCGCCCTGGTCGACGAGTGGATCAGCCTGCAAGGCTCCTGGCATCCGCTCGGCTGGCGGCCGGACGTGCTGTCGCGGCGCATCCTCTCCTGGCTCAGCCAGGCGACGCTGCTGTTGCAGGACGCCGACGTGCGGTTCTATCGGCGTTTTCTGCGCAGCCTCACCCGCCAGGTGCGCTATCTGCGCCATACCGCCACCGACGCGCACCGCGGCGCGGCGCATCTGCAAGCCGAGATCGCGCTCACCGACGCGGCACTGTGCATCGCCGGCCAGGCACGCCGCATCGAGGCTGCGACCGAGCGGCTCGCCCACGAGCTGCAACGCCAAATCCTCCCCGACGGCGGTCACATCAGCCGCGATCCCGGCGCCGTCATCGAAATTTTGCTCGAGCTGTTGCCGCTGCGCCAACTCTACGCGGCGCGCAACTTGGCGCCGCCATCGGCGCTGCTCAACGCCATCGACCGCGCCATGCCGATGCTGCGGTTCTTTCGCCACACCGACGGCAGCTTTGCGCGCTTCAACGGCATGGGCGCGACGCCCATCGACCTCCTGTTCACGCTGTTGGCCTATGACGAAGCCGGCGGCGCGCCGCTGTCGAATGCACCGCATTCCGGCTATCAGCGCCTGGAGGCCGGCGGCAGCGTGCTGATCGTCGATGTCGGGCGCGCACCGCCGATCCCGATGAGTCTCGAAGCGCATGCCGGCTGCCTCGCCTTCGAGTTTTCCACGGCGAAGCATAACCTCCTGATCGTCAATTGCGGCGTACCGCCGACCGCGCGCGAGGATTGGCGGCAATTGG
>JASHXZ010000595.1 GCA_030043285.1 Xanthobacteraceae bacterium
TGTTGATGTGGTCGACCGCGAGCTGCCAGCCCTTGAGCTCGTCCTCGCCCTGCACGGCGTAGGTGCCGGTGCGCGGCACGGCCGCGCCGATAGAGACGGTGTCGCCCTGCGAGCCCGCCGGCCAGGTGCCGATCGGCGGCTGGTCGTCGGCGAACGCCGGCATGACCAGCGGAAAGCCGGCCGCGCCGCCGACCGACAGCGCGCCAAAGCCCGCTCCGGTTGCGACTGCTTGCCGCAGCAGGCCGCGGCGCGAAAGTCCAGGATGTGAAGGCATTTTACCACTGGTCATATCGACCTCCCTTGTTCGATACTGTGCGGACGGCGGGTTTGGCCCCTCGGCAGGGTCGCTCTGGCGGCCTTATCGTTCGAGTTTATCCCCAATGAGCCGTTTCGCTTGTAAACCGTCGCCGGAGCGGAGAATGCCCGAACTGTCGGAAAAGTCACGGGCAACGCCCTTGCGGGTCCGGTAGTAAGGTTATCGGGCGGACCGTGCGTCAAAATCAAGTTGGACTAAAGTCGTTGCCCGCCGCTGACAGCCTCAAACCGCAGCAAAAAGACCGGCTGGCCACGAACCCGGCGTTCGGCCCCCGCAAGCTCAAGCTCGGCACCTTCCAGACCAACCTCGATTCCGGCTGCGTCATGTCGGACCTCGACGGCCGGCTCGACATCACCTGGCCGAATACTGTGACTTTGGCGCAGCTTGCCGACGCGATGGAGTTCGAGGCCTTGGTGCCGGTGGCGCGCTGGCGCGGCTTTGGCGGCTCAACCGATCCGCAGGGACCAGGCTTCGAGACCTACACCTGGGCCGCGGGCATCGCCGCTTCGACGCGGCATTCCGGCGTGGTCTCGACCTCCCATGTCGCGCTCAACCATCCGATCATCGCCGCCAAGCAGTCGACCGTGATCGATCACATCAGCAACGGCCGCTACACGCTCAACGTCGTCAACGGCTGGAATTTTCCTGAAATGGAAATGTTCGGCGTGTCGCTCCTGGAGCACGAGGACCGCTATGCCTGCGCCGAGGAATGGCTCGGCATCGTCAAGCGGCTGTGGACGGCCGACGAGCGTTTCGACCACGACGGCAAGTTCTACAAGATCAGCGGCGGCTATCTGCAGCCGAAGCCGATCCAGCATCCGCATCCCGCGATCATGAATGCCGGCTCCTCGGAGCGCGGCCGGCATTTTGCCTGCAAGCATTGCGATCTCGTCTTCACCAACATCCGCACCCACGACATCGCTACCAACAAAGCCCACGTCGCCGCCTATCATCGGTTGGCGCGCGAGGAATACGGCCGCGAGGTGCGGGTGTGGAGCAACGCCACCATCGTGCAGGCCGAGACCGAGCAGGAAGCGCGCGACTTCTACAAGTATTACGTCCACGACAAGGGCGACTGGGTCGCCGCCCGCAACGTCATCGACACCATGGGCGCCGAGATCAACAAACGCGATTATCCGGAAGCGCGCCGCAAGGCGATGGCCGAGATGATGATCTCCGGCTGGGGCGGCTTTCCGCTCATCGGCACCAAGGAGCAGATCGTCGACGGGCTCATCGGCCTGTCGAACCTCGGCCTCGACGGCGTGCTCCTGTCCTGGCCGCGCTACCTCGAAGGCATGCGCGAATTTCGCGACGTCACCTATCCGCTGCTCAAACAGAGCGGGCTGAGGGATTAGGGCTAGGGCCCTTCGCAGCGAGGCGGATTAACGGAATCTACGCTCGCTACGCAGACAAGGTGAAGGCTGGAACCACTTTCACCAGCGTGCATTAGTCCGAGCGGGCATCTCAAAGCGATAGGTGTGCGGTGACGCTCATCCTTTTGATAATCATATTGATCCTCCTCTTTGGCGGCGGCGGTGGCGGCTATTGGGGGTATCGCCGCGGCTATTATGGTGGCGGCGGTCACAGCATCATTTGGATCATCGTGATCATCGTGATCCTATTTCTCTTGGTCGGGCATCATGGCGTCCGCATCTGAGATCTGCTGCTCGCGGCGACATTCCAGCGCGTAGGGCGGGGCGGATTAGCGCAGCGTAACCCGCCAATTCAGGTGGCCTGCGGATTACGCCTTCGGCTAATCCGCGCTACGCCTTGCGCAATTTCGCGGCGCCAGAGCGAATCAAAGATATAGCCAAGCGATTGTTTATGCTCAGAGTTTCTTGAAAAAGTAATAGATAGTGCGCGGCAACGATGGTGCGGCTACAGCCGCCGAAGCAAAAAGCGCTGCAGAATCAAGGCTTGGTCGCTCGTGCTTGACAAAACCGCGGCGCGAACTAAAAGCCGACGCCGCTTTGCTCATCAAGGGCGTCAACCGGTGGCGTACCGATTGATGGAGGAAAGCGCGGTGCCTGCGTGCGATTTCGCAGATCGCACTCGGGCGGCTTCGGACCCTGCTCGTCCGGCATTACGACCGGGCCGCGAGGAGCCTCGCTAATAAAGGGATTTGGAGCGGCTTAAAGCTGCTCCAAATTGCCGGGAAACGCAGCCCGAAGCTGAGCCGAGGCCTCAGAAACCTCGGCGAGTGCCGCGACGGAGCGCCGAAAGGCGAGCGCGCCCGCAAAGCGGATGCCCGCGGTAACGCGGAACATCCGTGGCGCGCGCCGTACCGGTCAGCGGGTTCGGATGTTCTCATCCGAAGCGCCGGTGCGGATATTCGTATGCGCCTCTCGGCGCTCCGCCCCCTTTATTTTATTTGGGGCAGCTTTCGTGCAGTGGCTTGGCATAGCTCGGACGCGAACAAAAAACGCGCCGCGAGAAC
>JASHXZ010000596.1 GCA_030043285.1 Xanthobacteraceae bacterium
CGGGCGAGGCGATTTTCGGATAATCGGCATTGATCGCCGCCAAGCCCGCGTCGCTGACAAAGCCGGGCACCACCAGATGCGCGAACGGTTCGCGCACCAGTGGCGTCGCTTGCAACGCCTCAAGGCTCAGATAATCAACCATCCTTCCCCGCATTTGCTTGGTAACGCACCTTAGCACCGCATCGATTCCGCGTAAATCAATGCGCCGTAATGAAGGCTCCTTATTGACGCGCCGGTGACGCGCGTGCTTCGCGAATCGCCTGCCACACGCGTTCCGGCGTTGCCGGCATCTCGACGTGCCGCACGCCGAATTCGGCGAGCGCATCGACAATGGCATTGATGATGACGGCGAGCGCCGGCACGGTTCCGCCTTCGCCGGCGGGGCGGATGCCGAGCGGATGCGTGACCGAGGGCACTTCTGAAAGTTCCGTCGTGTAAGACGGCAGGTCGCTGGCGCGCGGCATGGCGTAGTCCATGAACGAGCCGGACAGCATCTGTCCGCTTTCCGGATCGTAATGCGCGTGTTCCATCAGCGCCTGGCCGGCGCCCTGGGCGATGCCGCCGTGCACCTGGCCGTGGATGATCAGCGGATTGATGGCGCGGCCGACGTCGTCGACCGCCGCATAGTGGACGAGCTCGACCGTGCCGGTGTCGGGATCGACTTCGACTTCGCAAACCTGGCAACCGTACGGAAAGCTCGCCTCGGCGATGGTCTGGTCGCATTCGGCATGAAGCGGCCCGCGCAATTCGGCCGGCAGATCGGCGCGCTCGAGCGCCGCGCGCGCCACCTCGAACAGGCCGACGGCATGGTTGGTGCCCTTCACGGTGAAGCGGCCGGCCTCGAATTCGATGTCGGATGCGTTGGTCTCCAACAAAAGCTCGGCGATGCGCGCGGCCTTCTCGATGATGCCGTCGGTTGATTTTTTGATCACCAGCGAGCCGAGCCGCATGCCGCGGCCGGAATGGGCGCCACCGCCGACGCTGACCCGGTCGGTGTCGCCGGCGATCACGCGAATCGATTCGAGCGGCACGCCGAGCCATTCGGTGACGAGCTGGGCGAAGCTTGTTTCGTGGCCCTGGCCCTGCGAGGTAACGCCGATCACCAGTTCGACGACGCCGTCCGGCTTGACCAGAATCTCGGCCTTTTCGCGCGGCACGCCAGTCGAGACGTCGACGTAATTGGCGACGCCGATGCCGCGGCACTTGCCGCGTTTTTTGGCCTCGCGGCGGCGGCGCGGAAAACCGGCCCAGTCGCCAAGCCGCAGCGCCGTGTCCATGGCGGCGTTGTAATCGCCGCTGTCGTAGGTCAGGCCGAACGGATTTTGGTACGGCTGCTCTTTTTGCTTGACCAGATTGCGCCGCCGCAGCGCGACGCGGTCAAAGCCGTGCTCGCGGGCGGCGAGGTCGATCAGCCGCTCGATGACGAAGATCACTTCCGGCCGGCCGGCGCTGCGATAAGGCCGCGTCGGCGCCGTGTTCGACAAGGTGGCGCGGGCGCGAAAGTGCGCCGCCGGCATGCGGTAGATGCTCGACATCATCTGCACGCCCTTTTGCACCATGGAAAAATTCGTGGTGTGGCCGCCCAGATTGCCGAGATTGGCGCCGCGCATGGCGAGGAATTTTCCCTTGTCGTCGAGCGCCAGCTCGGCTTCGACAACGAGATCGCGCGCCTGATAGTCGGACAGGAACGACTCGTGGCGTTCGATGATCCACTTCACCGGGCGGCCGAGTTTTTTCGCCGCCCAGGCGATCAGCGCGAACTCGGCATAGATCATGCCGCGGGTGCCGAAATTGCCGCCGACGTCGCCCATCAGCACGTGCACCTTGTCGGACGGCACGCCGAGAATGGTGGCGAGGTCGTCTTTCAATCGGACGGCGCCGCCATTGCCGGCGTAGAGCGTGGTGCGGCCGCTTGTTGGATCGTAGGTCGCGAGCGCGGCGCGCGGCTCCATCGGCACGCCGGTGACGCGCCGCACCCAGGTCTCGAACCGCGTCACGTGAGCGGCGCGCTGGAAGGCTGCGTGCGTCGCCGCGGCATCGCCGAGTTCGGCATCGAAGCAAACGTTCGAGGCCGCGGCCTCGTGCACGCGCGGCGCATCCTGCCGCGCCGCCGCAGCGGTTTCGACGGTCGCGGGCAAGGCTTCGTAATCGATCTCGACGCGCTCCGCGCCGTCCTTCGCCGCGTAAAGCGTTTCGGCGACGACCATCGCCACGGCCTCGCCGACAAAGCGCGCCTTGTCGGTCGGCAGCGGATAGTGCGCCGCCGTAAACGCCTCGCCGTCGCGGTCGCGCAATTTGATTTCCGCCGGATGCGCCGACCACGGCTTGTGCGGAATCGGATGAAGACCGTCGGCCAGGAAATCGGCGCCGGTGAGGACTGCCAGCACGCCGGGCGCCGCCAGCGCCGCGTCCTTGGCGATGGCGCGAATGTGCGCGTGCGCGTGCGGCGAGCGCACCATCACGGCGTAAGCCTGGCCCGGCAAGTTCTCGTCGGCGGTGTAGCGGCCGCGGCCGCGAACCAGCCGCAAATCCTCGCGCCGCGGCACCGGCGCGCCGATGCCGGAGTGGTTTTTCGGGGGTGCTGTCATGTTTCCTTGCACGATCCACGATTTCGCGGGCGACTGTAGCAACGATGGATGGCGATAGGGAGTGGCGGACGCCATGCGTCTGCGCAAACGACAGCCCGCGG
>JASHXZ010000597.1 GCA_030043285.1 Xanthobacteraceae bacterium
ATGCCGAGGCGCTCGCAATACGGCCGCGTGATGAAATTAAGCTTCGACCAGCATGCCGGACACAGGCCGCTCGTTTCCACCGGCTCCCGGCAGGCGGCGCACAGCGGCGGCAAGGCGACGTCGAGCGCGGCGCGGCAGGCCGCGCGCGCCGCGTCCGCGACGCGCCGCAGGCGCGTGGTGAGGAGAAAGCCCGCCGAGCCGGTCATGCGCGCAGCGTACCGCTTCGCGGCGGAGTTGTCATTGGGTCGTGCGGATGAAAACTCTTATGGTCGGCCGCATGGCGCCGTCGATCGCAACGGCAGGCAAAACTTCCGAACAAATCAGCATGTCAAGGGTGAAACCGCTTCGCGGCGCGCCCGTAGCCCGTCTTTAGACGGGCGTAAACGCCCTTATGGGCGCGCCCTTGACATGCTGATTTGTTCGGAAGAGAGGCTAGCCATTGCGATCGACGGCTCTCTCTGATCGTTGGTGGCCCTCGATAACGAAGTTCAAGTCCTGATAACAATCGCAAGGGCACAATGCCCGAAAGTCCGCTCATCTTCGATCGCGCGCTGATCCGCCGACGCCGGCGTCGCGCCGACGCTCTCGGCGCGGCGACGTTTTTGCTCGATCGCGCCGCCGCAGATTTGGGCGACCGGCTTGCCGCCGTGCTGCGCCGGTTCGATATCGCCGTCGATCTCGGCACGCCCGGCACGGCGGTGCGCGAAGTTTTGCCGCGGCTCGGTTCGATCGGAACGATCGTTGCGGTCGACGCAGACGATGCGGTGCCGGAAGCGGCAAGTGCGAACCAAAAAATCGTCGTCGCCGACGAGGAGGCGCTGCCGTTCGGCGACGGCGCGCTCGATCTCGTCGTCTCGGCGCTGGCGCTGCAATTTGTCAACGATCTGCCGGGCACGCTCATCCAAATTCGCCGCGCGCTCAAACCCGACGGCCTGTTCGTCGCCGCCCTGATCGGCGGCGAAACGCTCACCGAGTTGCGCCAGGCGTTTGCCGCGGCCGAAAGCGAGATCGAGGGCGGCGCCTCGCCGCGCGTCGCACCGTTTGCCGACGTGCGCGAGCTTGGCGCGCTGTTGCAGCGGGCCGGCTTCGCGCTGCCGGTGACCGATGTCGACCGCGTCTGCGTGCGCTACGATTCGGCGTTCGCCTTGATGCACGATCTGCGCCGCATGGCCGCCACCAACGCGCTGATCGAGCGCCGCCGCGCGCCGCTGCGCCGCGCTACGCTGATCCGCATGGCCGAAATCTACAGGCAGCGCTTCGCCGATCCGGACGGCCGGCTGCGCGCCACGTTCGACATCGTCTGGCTGTCCGGCTGGGCGCCGCATCCGAGCCAGCAGCAGCCGCTGCGTCCCGGCTCCGCCAAGGCGCGGCTCGCCGACGCGCTCGGCACGCACGAAATGTCGGCGGGCGACAAGGCACGGCGCTAGGCCGTCTGGCCTGCGAACGCGTCACGCGGTACAGTTACCGATTGATCGGCGGTTTGATGATGCTCGCCATCAAACGAAACGCGAGCGGGGGCGCTTGCGAGCAAAAGATCCCGCATTTTGACCGAGAGCAAACGCCATGGCGAACGGCGCAATCATTCTCGCAGATTCGATCAGTCCACCTTCCGGATCCCCAAAGATCAATCCAGCGGACTTCAGTCTCGTTCAGCTGTTCGACCTGGGTTGGGTATTCGATCCGGGCTATCAGCGTTTGCTGGACAATCTGGCGGCGTCACCAGGTGCCTTCTCGACCGTAAGGGTGATGAAGCCGTTCACCAACGGCATTGCGACGGCTGCGACCGCGACCGCGCCGGCGCAGCCGGCGCAGCCGAGCGAAACCGGCATCGGCGGCACGACCATGGCCGGCAATGTGTGGCCGGCGAGCGGAGCCATCGATTTGAGCGGCACGTTGAACGGGCTCTACGAACTCACCAGGCGCAACCTTATTCCGTTCGTCGTTCTCGGGTTTTTTCCCGATGGCATCTATCAGGGCATCATAGATCCGCCGAGCGGCGACCCGACGTGCCAGACACTGACCTTCGTCAACACCAGCGACCCGAACTGGCTGACCATTCGCGGCAACTGGAAAAATCTCGTCAAGGCGTTCTTCGCGGCCTTGCTGAGCGACACCCGGTTTGGCGCGCGTGCGATTGCGCAGTGGTATTTCGAAGTTTGGAACGAGCCGGACTTTCCTCCTTTTTGGGGGCCGGACAGCGGCAGCGGTAACTTGAATTTCTACCAGGACCTCTACAAGGCCACGTGCGAGGTCGTCACTGCCAACGGCTACAAGGTTCAATTGGGCGGACCTACCGTTACTACCGGCTTTGAATCGCCGATCGCGCAGACGCTGCAACCGTTCATCTCCTTTATTGCGAGCAACAGGCTGCCGTGCAGCTTCCTCTCGTTTCACGGCAAGGGCGGGTGGGATTTTTGCCTGAACGCCCGCACCTACATGTCGCCAATAATCGACACGGCCGGCCAAATTGCGCAATTGGCGAAAACGGCCGGACTGTCGTCCATCAAGATCATCAACGACGAGGCGGACATGCGGGCGAACTTTGCCGCGCCGTTCCTGCCGCGCATGACGGAGCAATATCCGGCGTGGCTGACCGCTCTCATGATCAACTTTGACGGCTTGAACGCCCAATATCCATTCGAGTTCATGACCGGCTCCGACAATGCGGAATTGCCGCTGGTCGGCTGGCTCCAACAGTCGACCACGAGCGTGCAGCCGGAGCCGCAAGCTTTCGAGCCGGCGGCTTTCGGCCAACAGCGCTCGATCATGACCGCTGCTTCGCTCAAATTGAGCAGCACGACGACCTGGAACCAGACCAATCTCGCGATCGACCTGCTGAAGCTGCCGGTTTACAACTTTTATGAGCTGCTGCGCCTTTTGGGGACTGAGCACGGTACGCCGGGCGCGATTCCGATCATCGATTCTTTTCACATGATCACGGTTGCCACGACCCACGTCGGATCGGTTTTTTGCCGCTATGTCGAGCCGACACCAGGAACGGGCCCGGGGCCGCGCGTGCCGCCATTGTCGATCAAGTACTCGATTGGAGGCATCACCTGGCCGAAGATCAACTGGTACCAATTCCAGATCGACGACTCTGCGTCCAATGGTTACGCGCAGGCTGGCGGGTCGACCGCGCTGCCGGATTTCTGTCTTCCGGCAACGCTAACGGGTTTTCCGACGACTTCGGTCGCGCTCCCGTTCAGCGCGACGACAGTTCGCAACATACGGCAACATCAGGAATTGGCCGTGGTCAACCACGCCATCGGGGTCTCGGCAAGCAGCTTCAATCCCGAATTCGCGCTTCCGCCGAACACGACGACGGTTTTCTGGATCACCGAGTATGATTCGAATGCGTCGCCCACCCAACCGCAATGGGCAACGAATACGCCGTACGTACTCGACGTGACCGATTACGGCACCAACGTCGTTCTGTTCTGGCAACCCGACACCGATCCGACGTTCTACTCGTATCAGGTTTTCAGAGTGGTCAACTCCAATCCCAGCTCGCCTGCACCGCTGCCCAGTTCGGCCGTACCGGTCTCTCCCGTGCCGCTACGTTCCGCCCTTTGGGTCGACACCGAGGTCACCACAGGCAGCACCTACACCTACTACCTGAAGACGCTCAACGCGTCGGGTGGCGTAACTGAGTCCGCCCCGCTGATAGTCCAGGTAACTTGACGAGAACGCCGGCCCGGCAACGCGCTTTTCGCGGCTCCGCCACAATCGCCGAAGGACGCTACTTCATCGAAGTGGCGACACTCGAGTAGAGGCCCTGCACGCTCGAGCCGAGGCTCACGATGGTGGTGGCGATCGCCACCGCGATGCCCGAGGCGATGATCGCGTATTCGATGGCCGTGGCGCCGCTGTCATCGCGCAGGAAACGGCGGAGATTTGCCTCGATGTTCGCTTGCGGCAGTCGGTTGAACATTTGGACGCCCCTGGCTTCTTTCGATCACAACAGCGTTTCAAGGTGCGGAATCAGGGGCTCGTCGGCAGGCGGCATCGGATAGCTGCGCAAGTCGTTCGGCCGCACCCATTTGAGCTTCTGCTGCTCCTGCGCCGCGACGATTCCCTGCCAACGCCGGCAGACATAGAGCGGCATCAGCAGGTGGAAGTCGGGATACAGGTGGCTCGCGAAGGTGAGCGGCGCGAGACAGTCCTCCTTGACGACGATTCCCAGTTCCTCCCTGAGTTCGCGGATCAGGCTCTGCTCCGGCCGCTCGCCCGCCTCGACCTTGCCGCCGGGAAACTCCCACAATCCCGCCATCGCCTTGCCGGCCGGGCGCTGCGCGATCAGCACGCGTCCATCGGCGTCGATGAGGGCGCAGGCGGCAACAAGAACCAGCTTGACGCTCACGACCTGGCCCCGATGTAAGCAATTGTTGGTAAAGGCAGCTTCAATCCGGTCTCACACACCATTGGAATCGCCGCGACGGTTAATGCAGGCTTAAGCGGAACCGCTTTCGCGGCCGGCTTCGCTCATCAATGCCAGCACCGCATCCGCGAACGCGCGCGGCGCTTCCTGCGGCGGGTTGTGGCCGATGCGCGGCAGCACGTGACGCGTGAAGGCACCTGTGAAGAAGCGGTGATGATGCTCGGAGCTGGCGGGCGGCCCAACGCCGTCGACCTCGCCCTGGAGCGCAATGCTCGGCACCGCGATTGTGGGCTGCGCGGCGAGCTTTTGCTCGATCGCCGCCAGCGTCGGGTCGCCGGGCGCGTAGCCGAAACGGTGCCGGTACGACTGAATCGTCACGTCGACAAAATCCGCGTTGTCGAACGACGCCGCGCTGCGTTCGTAGGTCGCGTCGTCGAACGTCCAAAGCGGCGACCAGATTTGCCAGATGTAGCGGCATAGCGCGCGACGATTTTGCGTCAGGCCGGCGCGGCCGCGCTCGGTGTGAAAATAATATTGGTACCAGAAGCGATGCTCCTGCGCCGGCGCCACCGGTTTCGCCGCAGCGGCGATGTCCTGGATGTTGTAGCCGTTGCCGGTGACGAGGCCGATGACGCGCTCGGGCCACAACGCGGCGACGATACAGGCGGCGCGGCCGCCCCAATCGTAGCCGGCCAGTATGGCGCGGCCGATGCCGAGCGCATCCATCAGCTCGCGCAGATCGTTGCCGAGCGCAGCCTGCTGGCCGGAGCGCGGCGTATCCGCAGACAGAAAGCGCGTCGGCCCAAAGCCGCGCAGATACGGCACGATGACACGGCAGCCGGCGGCGACGAGCGGCGGCACGACTTCGTCGTAGCAGCGCGGATCGTACGGCCAGCCGTGCAGCAGGATGACCGGCGTGCCGTTCGCACCGCCACTTTCTTCAAATGCGACTTCAAGGGTCGCGGTGCGGATGCGTGCGCAGGGCTTTCCGGCGGTGTGTGCAGCCATGGTGGCAATCCGACTATCGCGGGCGCCGGCGCGCGTTACTCCGCCTTGATGCCGGCGTCGCGGATCACCTTACCCCATTTGCTGGTTTCATCGGCGATGAGCCTGCCAAAATCCGCCGGAGAGCCGGTCAACACCATGCCGCCCATGTCGGCAATCCTGGTTTTCAGCGTGGCATCCGCCAGCCCGGCATTGATGGCCTGGTTCAGCGCTTCGACGATCGCGTCCGGCGTTTTCCGTGGGGCGGCCACGCCGAACCACGAGCTTGCCTCGTAGCCCGGAACGAATTCGCTGACGCTTGGCACTCCGGGCAACGCGTCCGAACGCTTGACCGTCGTCACCGCCAGCGGCCGCAGCCGATTGGCCCGGATATAGCCGATCGAGGCCGTCATGGTGGCAAAACCAACCTGCACCTGCCCAGCAATGAGATCGGCCATCGCCGGGCCATCGCCGCGATACGGCACATGTTGAATGGCGACGCCGGTCATCACGTTGAACAATTGGCCGGCAAGGTGGCTCGCAGTTCCGATGCCAGCCGAGGCAAAGCTCAGCTTGCCCGGATTGCTTTTGGCGTAGGCGATCAACTCCGGAATCGTGTGGA
>JASHXZ010000598.1 GCA_030043285.1 Xanthobacteraceae bacterium
GCCCCCATGGGCCAGAGCGCCATTCCCGACATGCCGAACTGGACCTGGTACGAATACGGCATGCGCGTCGGCTTTTGGCGCCTGCTGCGCGCGCTGCAAGCGGCCGGCGTCACGCCGACCATGTCGATCAACGCTAAGGTCTGCGAGACCTATCCGCAGGTCGCTGCCGCGGCCCGCGACACCGGCTGGGAATTCATGGCGCACGCCTACGTGCAGATGCCGATCCAGCAGATCGAGGACCAGCGCGCCGTGATCCGCCAATCGGTCGAGTTGATCGAGAAATTCACCGGCACGCGGCCGAGCGGCTGGCTCGGGCCGGGCCGCGGTCAAACGTTTCACACGCTCGACTACGTCACCGAGTGCGGGCTGACCTGGTTCGGCGATTGGATCCTCGACGATCAGCCGCTCTGGGTCAAAACCGCCAACGGGCCGATCCTGTCGATTCCCTACAGCGCCGAGATCAACGACATCACGCTGATGGTGTCGCACCAGCACGAATCCGACGTGCTGCTCAAACGCACGATCGACGCGTTCGACCGGCTCTACGCCGAATCTGCGGAATCCGCCCGCGTCATGGCCATCGGCGTACACCCTTACGTCACCGGCGCCGCGCACCGCATCAAATATTTCGAACAGCTCTACGATTACATCAACCGGCACGACGTGGTGCACTGGACCGGCGCGCAGATCTACGACTGGTACACCAAGCTCGTGCCGGCGCCTTAGGGCAGGATTTAACGAACAGCCCTTCGGCAATCTTGGTAGAGCTCTCAGTGCAAGCCGGGATTTAGCGGGTCGCGCAAGCCGGCGCGCTCCATCCGCGGCAACAGCTCGTCGCGGATGTGCGGAAAATCATCGACATAGTTGATCATGCCGCACGCCGCGCCATCGAGGCCAGCGCTGCTTAGGCGCTTGAACGTCTCCACCGCGTCGTCGTAGCTGCCGACGCAAGGGAATCCGGCACCGCTGATCAGCCGCGCCTTCAGCTTGTCCTCGTCGGCCTTGAGCCAGGTGTTGATGCGCGAACCACGCAGCTTGAACGCGTAGTCCGCCGACTCCCAGTCGCCTTTCTCATAGACGATGTAGTGGTGATAGTCCTCGGCCTCCTTGCGGGTGCGCCGGACCATCAGATGACAGGAGGCGAAGATGTTGCGCAGCTGTCCGGGCGGCGCCGCGTCGCGGAAGAATTTCAGCTTCGCCACCAGATCATCGTGAGCGGGCGGCACGGTGGTGAACAGGCAATCGGCCTTGCGCGCGGCAAATTCGCGGCCGATCTCCGAATTGCCGGCGCTGACCAGAAGCGGCCGGCTGCCCCAGAACGGCTTCGGCTTGCCGAGCACCGCTTTGAGCTTGTAGTGGCGGCCGTCGAAATCGAACGGCTGGTGCTCGGCCCAGATGCGATTGACGATCTCGAGCCATTCTTCGGCGTAGTCGTAGCGGCCATCATGGTCGCCGAGCGCCACACCCATCATGCCGAATTCGATCGGATTCCACCCCGACACCACGTTCAGGCCGAAGCGGCCATGGCCGATGTGGTCGGCGGTGACCATCTGCTTGGCGGCAAAAACCGGATTGACGAAGGCGACGTGCAAGGTGCCGAACGTGGTGATGTCCTGCGTCATGGCGAGCAGCCCGCAGGCCCAGGCGATGGTCTCGAACGTCGTCCCTTGCGTGTCGCTCTCGCCCTGATAGCCGTGCCAGCGCCCGATCGGCAGCAGGAATTCGAGGCCGGCTTCGTCGGCAAGCTTCGCCGCCTTGACATTATTGTCCCAAGACGCGTCCCAGCGTTCCGGCGCCTTGGTCAGGCTCAAGCCGCCCAGACAGTTCATGCCGAACAGGCCGAGCTTGAACTTGTTCTTGTTGTAGATCCGGGTCTCGTCTCTGCTGCGCGGAGTGGACACTCGCTTCTCCGATTCTCGGCCAAACACAGGGCCGGCTGCTCTATCGAACTCGGGTTATGTTCGTCGAAATGATCATTAAATACCGAGGCCGCTTACGGCCAGTTCGCGTACATTGCTGCTGCGATTGCCAGAAACGCTAAAATCCACATCGAAATGGGACCTCCGGGGCCTTTGAACTCAAGGCCGAGTACTTTGTATTCTACCTGTCCAGTTGCGGTAACTTGGAAGAATGCGACGATAACAAACGCAAATAAGCCGGCAGCGGGAAGACCGACAATCACCCGGAAATGCTCTATCACAAACTTATGGACGCCTTCATCATTCCACTCAGTGACGACCAACGCAATCAGGGTTACGAAGAAGGCGAGTATGATGACGAAGCCGATCACAGGCACCACATATTTCATATGCTCCCCCGAGTTCGCATCAGACAAGTCAAACCGTCTACACCTCTAAAGTGCAAAAATATCACCTATCTCCAACAAACGCCACGCGATTGCCACCGTCACAGCTGAGAATTATGCAAGGTGTTGTGTTGCGGTGCGATACCTACCTTAATCACAGGCGCGCCAGTATCGACCAGCGCACAGATTGACAGACATGGCGATTTGAATTTCGCTTGGCGTCTTCACCCAGCCTCCCGGGAGCCACGCGTTGTCGCGAGCCGAAACGATTCATCTGGCGGCCGATATTTCGTTCCTGCACACCGACTACCTCTGGCGCATGCCCGGCTCGTGGATCGGTTATCCGTATTACGGCAGCTCCGAGTTCTACGAGGACATCGCCCGCATCGCCGATCGCGGCGTCATGGACATGCTGTTCTTCGGCGACACTGGCGGCACGTCGGAAGATTACGGCGGCAATCACGAGGCAGTGGTGCGGTACGGGGCCAAGTGGCCGCGCCACGACATGACGCCCATGATCCCGCTGATGGCAAAGGCCGCACCCGGCGTCGGCTTCGCGCTGACCTTGTCGACCACGTATCACCATCCCTTCCATTGCGCGCGGCTGTTCAACGCGCTCGATCACGTCACCCGCGGCCGCATCGCCTGGAACGCGGTGACTTCGGCCTACAAGAACGAGGCCGCCAATTACGGCTTCGACGAGATGATGGACCACGACGAGCGCTACGTGCGGGCGGACGAGTTTCTCCAGGTGGCGTTCAAGCTGTGGGACTCGATCGAGCCGGACGCGCTGATTCTGGATCGCGAGCGCGGCATCTATGCGGATCCGAAAAAGGTGCATCGCATCGATCACCGCGGCCGCTACTTCAACGTCCGCGGCCCCCTGCCCGCCCTGCCATCGCCGCAGCAGCGCCCGGTGGTGATCCAGGCCGGCCTGTCGGGGCCGGGCATGAAGCTCGCCGCGACTTATGCGGAGCTACAGTTCAGCACCCGGCGTACGCTCGCCAGCATGAAGCAACATCGCCAGGCGCTCGACGCCGCGCTTGCGGCGGCGGGCCGCAAGCCGCGCGACATCGGTATTCTCTGGTCGATCCGCATCCAGGTCGCAGACTCCGATGCCCACGCCGCCGAGCAGGAGCGCCGCTATCTGGAATCGATTCCGCCCGAAGCCGGCCTCGTTGAAATGTCGGCGCAGTACGGCGTCGATTTCTCGACCGCAAAGCCCGGCATGCGGCTGTCGGACTTTGCCGACGAAGTCCGGGCGCAAAAGGGCAACCTCGGCAGCTTCGAGGAACTGCTCAAGACCATCGATCCCAATCAATCGCTCAAGGAGTTCGCGCATCGCTTTCTGGTCGACCGCATCCTCACCGCCGCGGGCACGCCGACCAAGATCGCCGACACATTGGAAGAGCTGCATCACGAGACCGGCGCCAATGGCGGCTTCATTCTCGGCCGCGGTTATTCGGCGCCCGACAACATCCGCGAATTCGTCGACTACGTCGTGCCTGAGTTGCAGCGCCGCGGTCTCGCCAAAAAAAAATATGCCGGCCCGACGCTGCGCGAGAATCTCAATGGCTGACTGTTAAAGCTGTCGGCTGCAGCGTACGCTGCTATCACCTGCCCGCTCAATTTCTTGAGGGTCCCATGAACGCGCTTGCTATTTGGCATCGGCCGATCAGCCGCCGCCGCTTCGTTACGTCTTCGGCGGCCGCGGTAGGCGCCATGGCGCTGATCCGATCGCCTTTTGTCCACGCCGCGCCAGTCAAGAAAGTCAGCATGACTTTGGACTGGATCTTCCAGGGACCCAATTGCGGTTTCATGCTGGCGCGCGACAAAGGCTTTTACGAGCAGGCCGGGCTCGACGTGTCGATCACTGCCGGCAAGGGCTCGGTCTCGACCGCCCAGCTCGTGGCCAGCCGGGCGACGCAATTCGGTTTCGGCGACGGCTACGTGGTCGGCAGCGGCGTCACCAAGGGCATGGGCATCAAGAGCATCGGCAGCGTTTTCAGGCGCAATCCGGCGGCCGTCGTCGTGCTCGCCGATTCCGGTATCAAGACGCCGAAAGATCTCGAGGGCAAAACCATCGCCATCACCGCGGGCAGCGCGCAATTCCAGCAATGGCCGGCGTTCGCCAAAGGCGCCGGCCTCGATGCGTCCAAGATCGAGATCGTGAACTTGGATCCGGCGGGCGTCGGGCCGGCGCTGATCTCCGGCAAGGTGCCGGCCATTGCCGGCTTCGCGCAGGGCTATGTGCCGGCGATCGAAATTCGCGGCAAGAAAGAGGTGCGGATTTTCTGGTACGCCGATTACGGCGTGACCGTGGTCAGCAACGGCATCATCGTTCACGACGATCTGATCAAGAGTGATCCGGAGCTGGTGCGCGCTTTCGTCACCGCGACGATCAAGGGTTTTCTGTACAGCCGGAAAAATCCTGACGAGGCGGTGGCCACGGTGAAAAAATATTTACCGACGGTCGACCCGCAGATCACCCGGCGCGAAATGGAGCTGGCCTGGAAGACCTGGGTCACGCCGAACACCAAAGGCAAGCCGCTCGGCTGGGCATCGGATACCGATTGGACCGCAACCGTCGGCGTGCTCAAGCAATACGGCGGCGTCACCGCACCGCTGCAGCCGAGCATGCTCTACACGAACGATTTCGTGCCGACCGGCGCCGAATTCGTGCCGCCGCAAGAATCATAAAAGAAGAGGAAAAGAGGTGAAGATGAAACCTGGCGGTTTGAACCGAGCCGAAATGGTCCGTCGCATGGCGCCACGCCGACGTGACGTTCTGCGACTCGGCCTGGCAGCAGGCGCGATGGCGGCATCGCCCGGCGCATTGCGGGCGGAAACGGCCTATCCGTCACGTCCGGTCCATATGCTGCTCGGTTTTTCCGCCGGCGGCTCGTCCGACGTGATCGGCCGGCTCGTCTGCCAATACTTGTCCGAGCGTCTGCGCCGACCGTTTGTGTTCGACGACAAGCCGGGCGCCGGCAGCAACATTGCCACCGAGATCATCGCCAAGGAGGCGCCCGACGGCTACTCGCTGTTGTGGTGCACGTCGGCCAACGCGATCAACGCCACGCTCTACCAGAACCTTAACTTCGATTTTCTGCGCGACTTCGCGCCGGTCGCCAGCGTGTTTCGCGTGCCCAACGTGCTCGAGGTCCATCCATCCGTTCCGGTCAAGACCGTTCCGGAATTCATCGCCTACGCCAAGGCCAATCCCGGCAAGCTCAACTTCGCCTCCGGCGGCATCGGCGCGACGCAGCACATGTCCGCCGAGCTGTTCAAGTTCATGACCGGCATCGATATGAAGCACGTGCCGTATCGCGGCTCGGCGCCGGCGCTGATCGATCTGCTCGGCGGCCAGGTGCAGGTGATGTTCGACCTGTTGCCGGCGTCGCTCGGCTATATCCGCGCCGGCAAGCTGCGCGCACTCGCCGTCACCACGGCGGAAAAATCCGCGGCGTTGCCAGAGCTGCCGACGATCGCCGCATTCGTGCCGGGCTACGAAGCCAGCACCTGGAACGGCATCGTGGCGCCCAAAGGCACGCCGGCCGATGTGATCGAAAAACTCAACGGCGCGATCAATGCCGCGCTTGCGGATGCGACCATCAAGGCCCACCTCGCCGATCTCGGCGCGACCACGATGCCAGGTTCATCCGCGCAATTCAGCAACTTCCTCGCCGACGAGACGGCGAAGTGGGCCAAGGTGATCACGTTCGCAGGCATCAAGGCAGGATAGCGCCCAAGCGGCGCGGCGCCACCGCTGCCCCACATTCTTCCTATCACCCAAGGCAATGCGAGCGCGAACGGAGCCGTATCCGCCTCGTTCGCGCTTCGCCCAAACTTCACATGCCGGAGCAAGCCGTTTGGAAATGGATGGCGCAAGGCGGCGGATCCGCCGGACCTGCCTGCTTCGCCTGTGCGTGATGATGGTGGTGGTGCGTCGCCGCCCACGCCGAGCCAGGCGCAGCAAGAATGAGGCCAAGCGCCAGCACGCTTAAGCCATAAGCAATGATTGCACGCGTCTTGTTCATTTTTTCCTCCGTGTTGCGTGCGGCTTGAGCGTTCTCGCCCCCCGAGGACCCCGGCCGTCAGCGTTGCAGTATTAACTTGAAGAAAACAGACAATGAGAGACGCCGGCCTGTAAAAAATGAGCGCGTGCGCGTAAACATCCGCGAAACTCTACGCGAAAGATACGCCGCCACCGGCAAAATGTACGAGTTGTATTTTTATATGAGAAATTTATTCGGCGGCCGGGCCACCGATGTCGCGGGATTTCGGAGGAAGTGGATCAGCGCGTCACGGCAATGACGATTCGGCTTTTCTGAAAAAATATGTCGGCGGTTCATTCATAACCGCGCTTACCCTCGATCGCGGCGACGTATCGCGCAATCGATTCTTTCAATATCGCTTTGCCGTCGTTGGCGATGACGCGGTCGAAGTAATGGCCGTAAATTGCCGCAAACGCGAACGGCTCGAGCGCCGCGCCGATGTGCTCGACGGCGCGCGCCGACAACGGAATAAAATTCGGATAGCTGCGCATGAACGACAGCCATTTGCGGTCGGTCGTTACGGTCAGGATATCGCCGCCGCAAACCGCGCCGCGTCCGCCGGCGCCGCCGGCCCAATGCACCACGGTGCCGCCCTCGAAGTGACCGCCGCAGCGAATGAGCGTGGCGCCCTCCCACAGTGTCTTGGTCTCGCCGTCCCATAATTCGACGGCCGGATCCGCGCGCATGATCCATTGCCGGTCGGCCGCGTGCAGGTGAATGCGCGCCGCGAACGCGCGCGCCCACTCCACCATGGTCGTGTAGAAATGCGGGTGCGAGATCGCAATCGCATCGATGCCGCCAAAGCCATTGATCATCGTCACGGTCGCGTCATCGAGCGTGGCGATACAGTCCCACAGGATGTTGCCGCGATCGGTGCGAACGAGCAGCGCGCGTTGCCCGATGGCGAAGGCCGGCGTCGAGCCGATGCCAATAATGCCCTTCTCGTATTCGCGGAACGTATTGGTGTGGCTTGCCCGCAGCGCCTCGAGCGTGGTCCAGGTCTGGCCGCGCGGCGGCACGTATTGGCGCTCCTCCTCGCAGATGACGCATTGCGCCGGCGGCCGCGCGCTTTCGGCAAATTGCGTACCGCATGCGGTGCAGATGAAAAGCGGCATCGGTTAATCCGTCGAATCCCGCCGGTTCGTGAGCGCACCAAGCAGTCACTCCGGCTTCAGTCCCGCCTGCTCGATCACCTTGCCCCACTTGGCCAACTCGGACTTGAAGAAGGCCGTGCAGTCCTGCGGCGAGGAGCCGATCGGTACATAGGCTATTGCCGCGAGCTTGGCCTTGACGTCGGGCTGGCCGAGCGCGTGGACGATCAGATCGTGGAGCTTGGCTGTAACGTCCTTGGGCGTGCCAGCCGGCGCCACAACGGCGGTCCAGGTGAAGCCTTCGACTTCGGGGAATCCGACCTCGGCCATGGTCGGGATTTCGGGCAGCGACGGCGAGCGCTCCTTTCCAGTCACCGCCAGCGCGCGCAATTGCCCAGCCTTGATCAGCGACACCGCGGGCGCCATGGCGCCGAACGAGATCGGCGTGTGGCCGCCGACCGTCGCCTGCACTGCAGTGCCGCCACCATCGAACGGCACGTGTACCAGGTCGAGCTTCAGTTCGTGCTGGAACAGCGCGCCGACGAGTTGCGGCGGGGTGCCGGTGCCCGGCGAGGCGTAGCTCTCTTTGCCGGGATTGGCGCGGATCCACTCCACCAATTCCTTGACGGTCTTCGCCGGCACCGATGGATTGACGGCGAGCACCACCGGCGTCGCGGCGGCGAGCGTCACCGCGTCGAAATCCTTGAGCGCATCGTAGCCGGGCTTGGCGAACAGATATTGGTTGTTGGTGAGATTGCCGCCGGTCACCAGCAGCGTGTAGCCGTCCGGCGCCGCGTGCGCCACCCGCATGGCCCCGATATTGCCGCCGGCGCCGGAGACGTTTTCGACGAAGAAGTTCTGGCCGGTTTGCTGGCTCAGATTCTGCGCGAGCAGACGCGCCACCAGATCGGTCGGGCCGGCCGGCGCGAAGCCGACGATGAGCTTCACCGGCCGCGTCGGCCAAGCCTGAGCGGTTTGTGCGGCAGCATTCCGTGCAGCGGCGCCAGCAAAAGCTGCGGCCGCGAGACCAAACGCCACCGATCTGCGGGTTTTCATTTGCACCTCCTCAAGAATTCTTCCGATCCCGTGTCGACGAGACCTTCGCGGGCGTTGCGAGCCGGCGGCTAGCTCGCCAGCGGCGTCGGATTGGCAGCGGGCGGATCAATACCGAACGTATTGGCGGTCATGCACGTCATCGAAAAACTGCCGATCGAAGCCACCAGTGCGACGAGACTTTCCAGGCCCATCGTTTTTTCCGCAGCGGCGTAGGTTTCGTCACTCAGGCCTTTGTTCGAGAGCAGCTCGCGCGCGACCACCCAGCAGGTCTTTTCGCGTGCATCGGCCAAACTGGGATCGCCATGGGCGTTGATCGCGTCGATGGCGGCCTGCTCGATGCCGACCGTGAGCGAACGCCGCACCTGCGCGAACCAGGGATAGCGCGCGTTCCAATGACGCGCGACGACAAGATTTACGATCTGCTGCTCGCGCGCGGACAACGGGCCCGAGGCCAGCGAGGCGCGCACGTTTTGGCAAGCCTCGAACAATTTGGGCAGGCGGATATAGGCGTAGTACGGCCCGCCGACGATGCCGCTCGATTGCTTGGCCGCGTCGTAGACGCGCCCTTGCTCGGCGTTCATGTCACCGCGGTCCAGGATTGCGATGCGGGCCATTACTTATCCTCCTCCCTGATTGTGTTCAGATACTAACACCCTGCGGGGGCAAAGGTGCAGCTTCCCCCGGGGAGCGCAGCAACTTTTCTTGCCAAAATCAATCGAATGGGTCCTCCAGCCCGCCTCTCGTCTGCTACTATGCCCTCCATAAACTGCGCGGCGCGAGAAGGCGATGCCAGTCAGGATCATCGGCATGATCGGGGTGACGCCGCCAAAGAGCGATGCCACCCTACACGTTATCGAGGGCAGTCTATCGCCTCGTTACGTGACGGAATCCGCCCGTGCCCACGAAATATCAGGCTTCGATCTGGTGCTCGTGGGTTATTCCTCTTCATCTGCGGAAGGTTTTCTCGTCGCGCTTCACGCCGCAGCTCATACGCGGCGGCTCGGCTACCTTGTGGCACATAGGCCTGGCTTCGTGGCGCCGACGCTGATGGCTCGCAAGGTCGCGACATTCGATCAATTAACCGACGGCAGGCTCGCTCTTCATATCATCACCGGCAAGAGCGATGACGAGCAGGAGGGCGACGGCGATTTTTCCCCAAAAGCGCAACGCTATCGTCGCGCTGCGGAATACCTCGAGGTGATGAAGCTTACCTGGTCGAGTGAACAGCCCTTCGATTTCTCCGGCGAGTTCTACCGGGTGCACGGCGCGCATTCGGATGTACGCCCGTTGCAGAAACCGCATCCGCTGTTGTTCTTCGGCGGCGCCTCCGCTGAAGCTCTAACAATGGGCGCGCGACATTGCGACGTCTATGCCATCTACGCCGAGCCGCTTACCTCGACGCGCGAGCGGGTGAGCCAATTTCGGGCGCAAGCTGCCGCCTTCGGCCGTACGCCAAGCTTCAATGTCTCGGTACGTCCGATTATTGCAGAAACCGAAGCGGCCGCCTGGGACAAAGCCAACAAAATCCTGGCCGCGATGACGGGCAAGAAAGGCTGGAGTCGGCAGGAAGCGGTATCCGGTCCCGTGGACAATGCGGGGCGCCGGCTGATGAGCTTCGCATTGCAAGGCGACATTTACGATGAACGCCTGTGGATGCCGATCGCACGCGCAACCGGCGCGCTGGGCAATACGTCATGTCTCGTCGGCACTCCCGAGCAGGTCGCCCAATCCATCCTGCGATACTACAGGCTGGGCGTCAGTTCGTTTCTCATCCGCGGCTTCGACCCGTTCAACGATACGGTCGAATTCGGTCGCGAGCTTATTCCGCGCATCAAGGCGGGAGCCATCGAAATCGATCGGCTGCAAGCGGCTGTGTAACGCAGTCTCGGAAGCCTTCGCATCAAAACACGCGGACGCTCGGCAAGAGGTCGCTGGACAAGGCCGGCGCGACCTGTTGCGATGGCGAATGCGTTTTCCGAACTGAGGAGCTGCCCGATGCCGATTATCGATTCCCAGGTCCACGCTTATGAGGCGAACACGCCGAAACGGCCCTGGCACAGCGTGCCGAACTGGCCCCCTCACGTCACCGGCGACGAGATGGTGGCGGCGATGGACAAGGTCGGGGTCGACGGCGCGATCTTCATCTCCGCCTTTTCCATGTACCGTTACGACGCGAGTTATGCGGTGGAAGTGCAGCGCGCCCATCCCGGTCGCTTCGCGATCGTCAAGCCGGTCGACCCGGACGATCCGGCGGTGGGCGACGTGATCGCCGAGTGGAAGCGGACGCCAGGCGCGGTCGGCGTCCGCATCATGCTGACCAAGGAACCTGGGCGCGACCGCGATCCCAATCACCCGGGCCTCAACCGCATCGCGCGCGAGGCCGCAAAGCACGACCTTCCGGTCAACATGCTGTGCTGGGGCAATGTCGATGCCGCCACGACGTTGATCGACCACAATCCCGATACGCGCTTCATCATCGATCACCTCGCGATCCAGCAACCGCGCACGCCGCCGGCACCGCCGCAACCGTGGGCCGACTTGCCGAAGGTGCTGGAGCTTGCGAAACGCAAAAACCTGGTCATCAAAGTCAGCGGCGCCTGCACGCTGTCGCACGAGCCCTATCCGTTTCCGGACATCTGGGATCCGCTCGCCCGCGTGTTCGACGCTTGGGGTTTCGAGCGTTGCCTTTGGGGCACGGACTGGACGCGCGCCTACGCGGTGGTCAATTACGAGCAGGCGGTCGAACCGTTCCGCAACACCGATCGCTTGAGCGACAGCGAGCGGGCGATGCTGATGGGCGGCGCGTGCGCGAAAGCCTACGGCTGGTCGCCGAAGAAAAATTAGCCTGGCGATGAGATGACGGTCGGCCAGGCGGGGTCGGCTGGTCGCCATCATAGATGAGGCTGAAATCCCGAAGGTTAAGGAACCATTAATTCCGTAAACCGCGGTGCGAGAAAATTTCCACGTCGGCCGGAACGGATTCCGCTTTCCGGCGTTTGTCGGCTATCGCACACTACGCGGGAGAGACCTCATGAGCGTCGAGCACTTCCACCGGTTCGCCGCCGAATGCGAAGCCATGGCCGACGGAACCCGGAACCCGAAGGAGAAGGAAGTGTGGATGGGCTTGGCCCAGAGATGGCTCAGATGCGCCGCGCTTGCAGAACGTGAGGAGTCGGATCTGCGCACTCGCCGCCGACGCAGCCGCGAGACAATTCACTAGCAAAGACCGAGCGCCCCAGAAGAAAAGATCAAAAGCAAGACTCGGGTCAAAACGCGTCACTTGGCGCTGAGCCTCGGCATGTCCGGGGCTCTTTTCGTTCCGCCGGCACGTCGTCGCGCGGGTTCCGGCCAAGCTGCAAAGCCCTCGGGACATCCCGGTTGCTCTTTGCTGGGGATAACCCAGACGCTGCCAATAACTCGCCAAAGTCAGCGCCAAGTTTAATCGGCCTGCAGTGACAAGTAGCGCCATGACAATCAGTAGCGTTGAACGGTTCTATTCCGGAAAAGGTTCTGGTGAGGTCACGGTGCGGGAGCGTGGCTTGAGCCGCGCACTTGAGCCGCGCCCCGGATCGAGCGGGGAAGAGCCCAGGTCATTCACCTGGGGGCGCAATGAGACCGGCGCCACCCAGCTTTCCTTTGCGCTGCCGGCGGACGCGCTGTGCGACGACGCGGAAGCGAGGCGCTGGCACCAGAATTTCCGTCGTCGCGTCATCGCCAATTTTCCGGAGCGCTGGACAATCACGCGCAGCCGCATTCTCGCGCACGTGCAGATGATGAGGTACCGGGGCGGTGGCGTAGGTTTGAGCGGTCAGGTTGCTACCCCTCGCCTCAAGCTCGGGATTCATCCGGCAAATTCCGATTGAACCTTGTCCGTGCCAGCGGTGTTAACCAGGGTTGTGCCCCTGAGAGGAGACACCGTTGCGGACGCTGGTTCTGGTTTTCACGCTGCTCGTCTGCGGCCCGGCGCCGGCGGCACCGGTCAGTCAAGACTACCTCTGCGTCCAGGGGCATGAGCAAGACGTCACCAACAAGCTGCAAACGTACATCAGGCAAGCCGTCGTCGATTTCTTCAAAAGGCGAAGAATCGCGATCAATTCCAGCACTCTCCAGATCAACCTGACCAACAGCACGCAGCCCGGCGCGGACGGCCCGCCGTATATCTCCTTTACCGGAGGTGCCGCCGCGGGCTCGTCCGGACTCACCGCGTCCGCCGTTGCCGGCACCGTGGCCGCACAAGACGGGACGAAATTCAATGTGCTGCTGAGCTCGGGATCGGACACTCAGGGCGCAGCGGAATACCGGGTTGTCAGCCGGCAACGCGGCTTCGACCGCGAAGGCAATGCCATCGGCCGGCATTGCGCCCTGAAACTTTTCAACTCCGGAGCCTTCGAGGCCACCGAAAGCCTGCTTATTATCAACGCCGCCTCAGGCCACGCACTCGGACTGATCCGGTTGCCCGCGAGGATTTCGCTTTATTAGCTAAAGTCCGATTGAAGCGAGCCCGCGCTCGTCAGCGCCGATTTAGCTCAGGCGGCACAGCTTTGCGGAGTGGAAGCCGCCAAGACAGGCTGCAGATGCGCAAGGTAGCTGGGCAGCTTGCGAAACGCGAAGTGAAAATTATCGCCTAGAGTCGCGACTTTGTAGCCATGCCGCTCCCAGGCAAGCGTCAATGCCTGCCTTGAGAACAAGGAAACATGCCCATTACGCGGCCCCACGTACCACCAGCTCAAGCGCTGCCGGTCAAAATCCGCAGGCTGCAGCAGCGTTGAGAAAAAGATCAGTCCCGGCTCCGCTGTCAACTCGACGATGGAACGAATGCCGGCAAGCGGATCAGGCAAGTGTTCAAGCGTTTCGAAGCTTGTCACGAGATCGAACTTGCCGGCAGGCCGCACCGCGTATTGCGGCACCATCGGATCGTAGGTCACCGCTACGGCAAAGCCGGCTTCGCGCAGCGCAGTGCAGAGCGTGTCGTTGCCGCCGCCAAAATCCAGGACACGCGTCTCGCGCCGCAGCGGGCCCCATAGCCGCGCTACTGCACCGGCGTTCTCCCGCGGCCGCAAATCCGAATAGTCCGGATCGACGAGCTTGTATTCGTCATTGTAGATATGCGTTTTGAACTGCTCGTGGCTCCAATCGTCGAAGGCGTCGGTGAACAGGAAACTGCAGTTGCCGCAGCGGCGATAATAGATCGGCAGGCCCGAGAGACGGAATTGAACGCCACGAATGTCGGCGCAGGACTGGTGGAAATCGACGACGCCAAAAAGCGGCGCCGGGCTGCCGCAAATCTTGCAAGGACAAGCAGCCGTCGAGATTGGTCTCAAGCCGTCGAGCATGGGCGGGTGCCGGATCGTCAAATCGCGGCGAAAACTAATATCCGCGTCGCCTTACGACTTGGTTAATGGGTGGTTACCATTGCCGGATAGAAAAAGCCCCGAGTGCTGGGGGACCAGACGCACTCGGGGCTTCCACGTCTGCGGGGTTCATGACCGCAGAGTTAGACAGAATTAGACGGCGCGACGCTCGTCGGCGGATTCGCTCAGCCAGACTGCGCATTCACCGCACTTGAACACGCACAGATCAGGCAGTCCGCCGGACCGCGGCTCAGTGCGATTGAGCGACATCGGCCGGCCGCAGTGCGGACACGGCGGCGCAACCGCCGCGAACTCCCCGGTCGGCCTCATCAAGGGCATCGCCAGCATCGCGCACCTCGTTTCGTTTGTCAAACGGTCGGTTGAAATTCAAACAGTCGTTTGAGACACGATTGCGTTGCAAGCAAGGAATTTTTGTGATTTCGCGACGCGCCGCCGCCCAACGGGCTGCGACCACGAGCGGATGTTCCGAAGCGCCTAGATCGTTTTTGCGCCACGGCCGCTTGGGCATGTCCGGTAACGGCGTGCTGAAAAATCCGGCCGTCACGCCAATGCATGAACCCGGACTCGTAGAGCGCGTGACGGACGTCTTCTTGGGCTGTTTTGGTGGGCCCGGGAGGACTCGAACCTCCAACCAAGCGGTTATGAGCCGCTAGCTCTGACCATTGAGCTACGGGCCCGTTCGGCCGCGCCCGCGCGGGCAAGGGCGCCGGCTTGATATCACAGGATGCGCCCGTTGCGGAATGCGCTTCGGACTGGTGGGCGACACGAAATGACTTATCCCCGGCCGCGTTTTTACGGCGAACCTTCGCGCTAATGCCATCAATCCGCCTTGTAGGCTTGTCCTTCTCCGGCCAAATTATTCCTCACGGGGGTGATAAATGCTCAAGCTTATTTCGGCAGCGGCATCGCTCGCAGCGATGCTGCTTGTCTCGATTGCACCGGCGGCGGCGCAGTCGCGCGTTGCGCTCGTCATCGGCAACAGCGCCTACGCGAGCGCGCCGCCGCTGCGCACCACGGCGGCCGATGCCGACCTCGTTGCTTCGTCGTTGCAGGCTGCCGGTTTCGATATCGTGCGGGCGAATGACGTCACCACGGCGAATTTTGGCGACACCATCGCGGCGTTCGTCGCGAAAGTCTCTGCCGGCGGACCGAACACGGTCGCCTTCGTGTATTTCTCCGGCTACGGCGTGCAATACGAGGGCGACAGCTATCTGGTGCCGGTCGACGCCACGATCTCCCACGCCGACGACGTGCCGAACGTGACCATGTCGCTGACGGCCATCGAGCAGGCGTTGGCGCAGGTTCCCGCGGCGGCGCGCATCATCGTGCTCGACGCGGCGCGTGACGGCGGGTTTGCCAACGGCGACGCCAGTCCGATCGCACCCGGGTTGGCGCTCGTCGGCGTGCCGCCCGGCTTCCTGCTCGCCTATCCGGCGGCGCCCGGCGCCGACATCTGCGCCTGCGCCGAGGACCAGCCGAACAGTCCTTACGCGTCTTCGCTGGCGACGCTGCTGCGTCAGCCCGGCCTGGAAATCGGCCAGATTTTCGATGGCGTGCGGCTGCAGATCAATCAGGCCTCGGGCGGCGCCCAATTACCCTGGATGGTTTCGGCGCTCGGCGTCGAGGTGCGTTTCTTCCAGGCTACGGCCGAGGCGCCGAAGACCTTCTTACCGGCGCTGGGGCTGCCCGACCTTCCGGTGCCGCCACTCGAGCCGGTGCGGTGGACCATGGAGCGCTACCGCACCTTGTCCGCCGACGAAGCCTATCGCATCGCCATCGAGCGCGACTCGCTCGAAACCTATCAGTGGTTCGTCGAAGCCTTCCCGACCTATCCGTTGGCCGGACAGATCTGGCAGATCATCAATTGGCGCCGCGAATCGATACTATGGCACCGCGCTCTGGTGATGGGGACGGTCGACGCCTACTGGAATTATCTGGTCGCCTATCCGGACGGGCGTTACGCGCGGAGCGCGCGCTTCTGGCTTGAGCTGCGCCATGCGCCGCTTGTGCCGGCGGGCTATACGCCGGTCGTTCTCGAATTGCCGCCAGGCTACGTCGACGAGGCGATCGGCCTGCCGATCGTGGTTGAGCGCGGCCGGCCGGTGCCCGTCTTCTTCGGTAACGTCCAGCCGGTTTATATCGCCGCGGTCCCGCGTTGGACGCCGCAGCGGGTGGCAATTGTGGTGCGCCCGCCGCCACCACCGCCGCCGCCGACCTTGATCGTCAGGCAGGCTGCCTTCGTGCAGCGGGCGCCGGTCGTCGCACAGTCCGTGCAGCCGGTGTTCAATCCGGCGTTGACAGTGCAACAGCAACAACAAAAGCAGCGTGAGCTGCAGGCCTGGCAAGGCCGGGTGAACCAGCAACAGCAAGCGGTTGCCAAGCAGTACCACACGCCGGTCGTCACCCAGACCAGCATCGCACTGCCGTCGGCGAATGCGGGTGCGCATAAGCCCGCCGGCATCCAAATACCAGGCAAGCCGGTGGTGGCGCCGCCAAGCCGAGGACCGCAGCAGACGGTCACGCCGCCACCGAACAAGGGGCCGCAGCAAGCCGTCACGCCGCCGCCGAATAAAGGCCTGACCATTCCAAATGGGAACGCGAAACCGGCACCGAACGGCACGCAACACGCCGTGACGCCGCCGCCCAGCAGGGGCCCGCCCGTCCCCAACGCGAAGCCGGGGCCGGGCGGACCGCAGCACGCCGTGGCGCCACCGCCCAAGACCGGCAGTCCGCCGGACATGACCGTGCAGCAGCAGCGGCTGCAGCAGGACAAAGCCGCTCAGGAGCGCGCGGCCCAGCAGAAGGCAGCGCAAGAAAAAGCCGCCCAGGAGCGCGCTAATCTGGAGCGGCAAAAGCAACTGCAGCAAAAGCCGGTACAACACCCGCAGCCGCCGAAGCCGCCGCAACCGCCGGCCCAGCAGGTCCGTCAGCCGCCACCGCAGCCGCCGAAGCCAGCGCCGCCAAAACCGCCGCAGCCGGCTCCCCAACAGGCGCGGCAGCAACAGCCGAAGCCGCCGCAGCCGGCTCCGCATCCACCCACATGCCCGGCCGGCCAGCACATGGCGAATGGACACTGCGTGAAGTGATCAAAGCTGCAGCGGCGCTCACCGCCTAGCCTCTTGGAGCCCGGTCCCGACGCCTTCGGAGCCGGGCTTCAGCTTTTGCGGCTCAGCAAAAATACCGCCTGCTCGCCGAACAGGTTCCAGAACCACCACGGCATTTTCAGCCGCATCTGCCGGCCCCAGGCGTTGAGCGCCACGGCCTGGTCCATCTTGGCGCCGACCGCAAAGCACAGGTCGCGGAAATCCTTGATGCTGCAGAAGTGGATGTTCGGCGTCTCGTACCACGCATAGGGCAGATTGCGGGTGCGCGGCATGTGGCCGCCGAACAGGATTTGCAGCCGGATGTTCCAATGCCCGAAATTCGGGAACGACACGATGGCGCGGCGGCTGATGCGCAGCATGTGCTCGAGCACGACGCGCGGCTGCCGCGTCGCCTGCAAGGTCTGCGACAGGATGACATAGTCGAACGCGTCGTTCGGATAGGCCGCGAGGTCGGTGTCGGCGTCACCCTGCACCACGGCGAGGCCCTTGGCGACGCATTCGTTGACGCCTTCGCGCGACAATTCGATACCGCGGCCGTCGACGCCGCGGGTCTCCAGGAGCCGCAGCAACTCGCCGTCGCCGCAGCCGACGTCGAGCACGCGCGC
>JASHXZ010000165.1 GCA_030043285.1 Xanthobacteraceae bacterium
GTTTACGGGCCGGGCGGCTACAAGTTCGGCGATTTCTGGCGCCTCGGCCTGATCGTGCTGATCTGGACGCTCATCGTGACGGTCATCGTCACCCCGCTCTATTGGCCGTTCCACTGAGCCGTCACGCCCGGGTGAAGGCGGCCTCGGCGCAGACGTTCAAAACGAACCCAGCAGCGTGCCGAGACCGTTTCCAGGGAACTCGCCGCGACTGAGCCGTTTTCTCTTATGCGCCCGCGTCAAGCTCCCGGGACCGAAGGATCGCCAAAATGATGCGCGTATTTCTGATAACCGTCGCCGCCACTCTGGCGACTGGAATAGTTCCGGCTTCAGCCTATTCCTGCGCGGAATGGTGCAGCACCTATCATTGCCGAATGACGGAGGCCGGCCCGCACCGCGTCTGCATGAATAGGTGCGTCGCGTCCTGTCGAGCGATCGTAACCAAGCGGCGGGCGCGCGCCGACCACCACGACGGCGAATGACTTGCCGCAACCTAGGACCGATACATTTTTGACCATGACGCCGGAATGACGATCGCGGCCAACGACCGGCACAATTTTACGGAGTTCGCCAAGCCCGAATTAGGCGATCGATGAGACAACCGGACGACGAACCAGGATTGGCTGCGGGGCTTCATGGCGCGAACCGGCACAGTCGGCAGCATACTTGCCGCAGGCCTTTTACTTGCGTTGTCCGCAAGCGGTGTTTGCGATGCCGCGGACAACTCGGCCGCGTGCACGCAAGACGCTGTCGAGGTTGACTGGGCGGCGGTCATCGCGCCGTGCACCATGCTGCTGCAGAAATCCGATTTGTCGAACACGGCGCGCAGCCAGGCGTTGTTCATTCGCGGTCAAGGCTATCACCGGACCAAGCAGCTCTGGCTTGCACAACAGGACTACGACGCGGCGCTGAAACTGACGCCGGATGACGATGCCCTTTATCCCAAGCGGGCCAACGTGGCGTTCCGTCTGGGCCATCCTGAGGAAGCGCTGGCTTTCCTTCAGCGCGCGCTCGCGCTCAACCCAAAGAACGCCCACGCAATCAGGATGATCGGTCGTGTTCTTGAGTGGACCCGCCGGAACGACGACGCAATAAAATATTATACGATGGCTCTCGATGTCGATCCTCGCGAGGCCGACGCCCTGCTTTTCCGCAGCCAGGTATACCAGCGCGAGCGCCGATACGACCTGGCGCGCAAGGACGCCGACGCGCTTGTGACAATGCCGGCCGACGCCATCAACCGGCAGGGCTATTTGGACGAGAACGGCATCAAACGTGACTTCCACATCATCGCCTTGAGCAACCGGGCCGACATTTACGCCGCGACGGGCAAATACGATTTGGCCGAGCGCGATCTGGACGCAGCCGTCGCTTACAAGCGCTCGGCCGAGTCTCTGGTGGCGCGCGGCCGATTCCTGATGAACCGGCCCGACCAGCAGCAGCGCGCGCTCGACGATCTGGAGGCGGCGACTACGCTCGACCCCGATAATCCGAAAGCGTTCTACTTGAAGGGGGCGGTGTTGGCGGACCTCAAGCGATACGTTGCAGCGCTTGCGGCGCTCGATCGGGCACTCGCCAATCCGGCGCTCACGACCAGCTCGGACTACGGCTATGCGCTGCGCTCGCGGGCGATCACGTATCGTGCGCTTGGCAAGACCGACTTGGCGGTGAAAGACCTCGAAGATGCGATGGTCGCCTGTCAGTGCGTTGCCAACATGACGCTCCGTTCCCTGCAGATCGCCGGCTACTTGCCGCATGACGGAATTCCGCACGCACTGACGCCGGAGGTGCAAGATGCCGTTCGCGCCTGCATGCTCGACAAGGACTGCAATTGAGGTCGCCATGCGGGTTTTGTTGCTCGGCGCGATACCGGTCGCCTTGCTGACGGCGCTTGGTAGCGCCGCTGCAGCGAATTCACTCGGCACTGCCGGTCCGTTTCGCGTGTTCGGAACAACGACGTGCCCGGCCGGCTTCCTCGCCCAGCTTCAGGGCCAGTGTGATCCGCCGCCGGTCGATCCGAAGCTCGCGCCACAGCCCCGCTCCGCAGCGGAGGTGCAGCGGGCGTTGAAACTCATCGCGCTGGCGCGCATGGATCAGGCCAAGAGCGCGCTCGATGCGGCAATCGCCGCCGACCCGAACAACGTCGCCGCCTATAAGCTGCGCGCGCGCTGGGCCATTCCGGCTTCGCTCGGCGCGGCGGAAGCGGACGTCAATGCCGGCCTGCTCTTGGCGCCGAACGACTCCGATCTGTTGGCCACGCGCGCGCTGCTGCGCCGGCATCATCAGGATAAAACAGGCGCCATGCGCGACGCCAATGCGGCGGTCGCGGCGAACCCTGACAGTGCCGATGCCTATTGGATTCGCGCCCAGATATTGCGAGACCTCGGGCGGTTGGCGGACGCCGAAGCGGATTTGACCAAGGCGGTGACCGTTGAGCCCGGCGACACGCAGGCGCTCTTGTTACGGGCGCAGATGCGCCTCGCTCTGAACCGATCCCAGGACGCGATCGACGATGCGAGCGCCGTCCTGCAGCACAATTCGGCCGACCTGTTTGCGCGGCAGGTGCGCGCGGTGGCACGAGGCAGGCTCGGTGACCTCGCTGGCGCCATCGACGATTTGACCGCGATACTTGGCAAACCAGGCCAGCCGACGAACGTCACGCCGTCTCAGGCCTCATTCGGCGACCTTTATTTGCAGCGCGCCATCCTTTTCGCCGCCATCGGCCGGCCCGACGATGCGATGCGAGACCTCGACTCGATCGTATCCATCGGCGGTCAGCGCGCCATCCTCCGTATGCAGGTCTATTTACGCGCCCACGGATTTGCCGGCCTTGCGATCGATGGCAAACGCTCCGCGGCGTTCGACGATGCCATGAGGGCCTGTTTCGTCGCCAACGTCTGTTGGCAGGGTCTGACACAGCAGACCTAAAGCGAGCGCCGGATGCCCCGCGCAGCGGCATCCAACACCGCAAACGTCACCGTGACACGACTGCATCTTTCGTCGGGCGAATTGCCCACCGGGCTGGAGGCTTTCGCGCCTTTCGGATGTCGGAATTGTACCAACGTAAGGATGGAGCCGCATTACTGAGGAGCCTTAAGCTTTTCTCCGGCATGGCGGGCCGCATTGGGGCGTCAGACCTCACGGAGCGAGCGATGAAACGCAAGATCGTGGAGCGTCGGACCGTTCTCAAGGGCGGCGCTGCGGCCATCGGTCTCTTGGGCGGCGGCGCAGCATCGGAAATGGCGGCGAGCGTCGACTACGCGCTTGCCGATGCGCCACAGTCCGAACTTCCGCAGCAAATGCAAAAGGCGGTTGCGCGTTTCCGCGAAACCATTCCAGCCAATTTCGACCGCGAGTATGTCGAGAAGGCGGTTCTCCCGTTTTTCCTCACCAGCGTTTACGAAGGCGAACGGCCGATGTTGCCGATGATCGACGTTGCCTTCACCAAGGAAAATGCGCTGCCCTACGATCTCTGGGGCCTCATAACCCGCGACTGGCGACCGACGCCCGAAGCGGGCGTGACGGTCTTTTTGCAAGGCCTCGAGAAGCGCGGGCCGCATAATCTTCGCAAGCGGATTTATTTCTCGGGCGTGACGCCGGACCTTTACAAACCGAGGTACAGCCCGAAGGTCGTCGCCTTCTTCGACAAGCTCATGGACCAGCAATTTGCCGGCAAGCCGTTCATGCGGCATTACCTCGATTATTATTTCGATCTCTATTGGGACCTGCACCTCGGCGTGACCGGCGACGCCATCCCCTTCGAAGTGCGGCAGATCGGCGAGTCGTTCAACACGGTTCTGGCCTACAGGAATCCGCTGCTGCCGATCACGTACGAGAACTATATGATCGTTCGAGAACGCCTCGACTTTCTCAAATCGTGGATCGACGACCGGCTCACCGACATCGAGAGCGGCCAGACCAAAAACCCCGAAAAGACCATTGCCTGGTACTGGCTGAAGAATGCCGGAGACGGCAGTCATTTTGCCAAGAAGGACGTCGTGTTCGAGTGTTTCCACAATTTCGTGGCGCTCAGCCAATGGGGCAACTCGATTTTCGGAATGATGTCGCGGTTATCCGAAGACGGTGGCGACCCAGCGGTGCGGGCAGCGTTTGCGCGGACCATGCGTGGGAGTGAAACTTTCGACAGCGCCGACAGCGTCGCCTACTCGCCGCTCGAACTGTTTGTCATGGAAATGTTCCGCGTTATCTCACCGAATGCCGGCAGCGTCTCCGCTATCAAGGATGCCAGGCGAAGCGCCTACGGC
>JASHXZ010000166.1 GCA_030043285.1 Xanthobacteraceae bacterium
CAACGATCTGATCGCCGGCCGCATCCAGGTGCTGTCGACTTCGCTGGCGGTGCCGCAGCCGCTCGCCAATGCCGGCAAGATCAAGCTTCTGGTGGTGACCAGCCGGCGGCGGGTGCCGAGCCAGCCCAACGTGCCGACCGCCATCGAGGCCGGCTATCCGGATCTGACCTTCGAAAGCGTCGGCGGCGTGTTCGCGCCGCCCAGCATGCCGGCCGAAGTGCGTAAGCGCATCGCCGCGGATTTCCGCAAAGTCGCCGACGCCAATCCGGAGATCGGCAAGAAGCTCGAGCTGACCGGACAGATCGTGTCGATCCGCGGCCCGGACGAGTTCGGCGCCGCAATAAAGGCGCAGCGCGACAAGCTGATCGACCTCGCCACATTGCTCGGCCTCAAAAAATCGACACAGTAAAAGGCGAGTGCACAGGCCGCCGCTCCAATCAACGCAAACGGCAGCATTTACCCGCCGCCAATGCTTATGGACGTGCTCAGCGGCGGGTTGGTCGGCGGAATCGCCATCACCGTAAGGAACAAAGAAATCAAGTTGAAGTTCTTTTGTGATATCATATCATCGCCATCGATGTAATACCAAAGACCGCGATCGAAATACGCGATATACGCATTGGTCGGCGGCGGAGTATCGCTCTGAATGATGAGCATATAGCGCCGAAGCTCCCACAGCCGATAGTTTACATTGGCGAGGTCGTCGTCGCTGATGCCAGGTCGCCAAAAGACATAAGGCAGCGACAAACGCCTGTTACCTGAAGCTTGCTGTTCGGCGTACTCTTCCTGTAGCCACTGGTCTAATGCTCTGTCGGCGTGACGCTCGTCGCGTTGATCTTGGTTTGCTGCGAGTCTCGTATGATCGAACGCTTCGTCACCCCGCTGAAAGTCCTCCGGTTTTATTGTGTAAACGCACAATAAGCGGTCCCTGTGATGAGGATCGTTCCACCAATAATGAGTGATTCTGTCATAATCGCTGGGAGAGACGAATCCGATTCTCGGATTTGGCGGTTGAGCCGCACCTTTGAGAATGCCGAGCGCCGAATTGGTGCGCATTAACGGCGCCGTGTACTTAAAGCGGTTCGGCGTCTTCGTCACCGGCGCGGTGCGCAATTCGATGGAGGTCGCGCCAGCGGGCGGGGGCGGTTGCGTACCCTGGTACAATCGCACCAGCCGACGCCATAGCTCCCAGTCTTTTTTGTCGCCGCCGGGCAGAAAGTAGATCACCAAGGTGTCGTCCGTACTGCTGGATGTCGGAGTCTTCTTTTGCTGACCGGCGTTACCTATTCCGCTTGAGCCACCTCCTGAATCGTTTGGCTTTTTGGTCCAATCAGACTTCGTAGAGGTCAATTCCAAACGACCCGCGTAATCGATCTCAGCGATGAGGTTGAGTGCGGCGCCCACCTGGTCGCGGTCGATCGTCAGATAGGGCGTTGCAAGATCAAGCAGCGGCATGACGTCCCAGCCTGAATCGTACAGAGATGCCAGAGCATCGGTGTTGACCGGCGCGACCGTTTGTTCGACGAGGCCCTGGCCGACAAGCGGCACGTAGCGGATGAGCGGATTCTCGCTATACGCCACCCCGGGGGTAATGCTGCCCACTTGGCCGGCGAGCGTTCCGCCCGAGGTGCCGGCTTTGGCACCGATATTGGTGACGCCGCCGCTCAGCGTGCCGGTAACCGTTTGCGACGCATCGACCTCGGTCACATCCATGAAGGAGGTCGGCTCATTATAGCGGACGCGAATGATGTTTTCGAAAGCTTGCTGCTTCGACGTGGATTGGATGATGTTGTTGTAGCGGTCGCGCCCGGCGTCGATTGCGATCGGGCCGACTGCTTGGCAGCCGCCGAACACGCCTAACGTCGCGGCGACAACTAGCCCCTTGCCTGTACGCAAAAACAACACGACGGCTTCCCCCAAAATTGCCGTGTGCAAACGCCCCACATCAGGAGCAAGCGGCTATTAGGTTGCCGGTTATGCTCCGCCCCGCCCAGTGCGCCATCAGCCCCAGCACGCTGTGCGGATATTTCATCGAATAGCAACCAAAAAGCGTTGTCAAGCGAAACCACGTCCGCAGGCATCGGTTCGGCATCGTTAGGCCCCTAGGCGTGGTCGCTTTGTCTGCATCGGCTCGCTATGATCCGGTTCCTGTGCCCATGAGACAGGCCACGGCATGACTGCCCGGGACCAACTTGAACCGATCGAAACGGCGAGCCGGGACGCGCTCCAGGCGCTGCAGCGCGAACGGCTGCAAAAATCCGTTCACGCCGCCTACGAGTGCATTCCGCACTATAAGAAGAAATTCGACGCCGCGGGCGTTCATCCGGGCGATCTGAAAGACTTATCCGACGTCGCCAAATTCCCGTTCACCACCAAGGAAGACCTGCGGCAGAACTATCCATTCGGCATGTTCGCGGTGCCCATGAGCGACATCGTGCGCTTGCACGCGTCGAGCGGCACCACCGGCAAGCCGACGGTGGTCGGGTATACGCAAGGCGACATCGACACCTGGTCGTCGCTCATGGCGCGATCGATCCGCGCCGCCGGCGGCCGGTCCACCGACAAAATCCATAATGCGTATGG
>JASHXZ010000167.1 GCA_030043285.1 Xanthobacteraceae bacterium
GCCGCTATCACGAGGTTTATGCGCGCTGGCAGCGCGACCCTATCGGTTTTTGGGGCGAGGCGGCGGCAGACATCGCCTGGTTCGAAAAGCCGGAAACAATCTTCGATCCGAAGGCCGGCATTTACGGCCGTTGGTTCGTCGGCGGAGTGTGCAACACTTGCTTCAATGCCGTCGACCGCCACGTCGAGGCCGGCCGCGGCGACCAGGCGGCGATCATCTACGACTCGCCGCTCGCCGGACAAAAGCGCACCATCACCTATCATCGCCTGCTCACCGAGACGCAGGTGCTCGCCGGCATGCTGCGCGATCTCGGCGTGCAACAGGGCGACCGTGTCATTCTCTACATGCCGATGGTGCCGGAGGCGGTGATCGGCATGCTGGCCTGCGCCCGCATTGGCGCGGTGCATTCGGTGGTGTTCGGCGGCTTTGCGGCGCGCGAACTGGCGACG
This sequence comes from Xanthobacteraceae bacterium, assembly GCA_030043285.1. GTDB lineage: Bacteria > Pseudomonadota > Alphaproteobacteria > Rhizobiales > Xanthobacteraceae > BOG-931. Next base: position 450 of record JASHXZ010000167.1, read on the forward strand.
CGGATCGACGACGCCAAGCCGAAACTCATTCTGTCGGCAAGCTGCGGGCTGGAGCCGGGCCGCACCGTCGCCTACAAGCCGCTGCTCGACGAGGCCATCGCGCTCGCCCAGCACAAGCCTGACGCCTGTTTGATCCTGCAGCGGCCGCAGCTCGCGGCGCCGCTGCGCGAAGGGCGCGACCGCGATTGGGGTGTGATGCGCGACCACGCGCTGGTTCATGCCCGTTCGGCTTTCGACTGCGTGCCGCTTGCGGCGACCGATCCGCTCTACGTTCTCTACACCTCCGGCACGACCGGCCGGCCGAAAGGCGTGGTGCGCGACAACGGCGGCCACATGGTCGCGCTGCAATGGTCGATGAAATACCTCTACGGCGTCGAGCCGGGCGAAGTGTATTGGGCCGCTTCCGACGTCGGCTGGGTGGTCGGCCACAGCTACATCGTCTATGCGCCCCTGCTGCACGGCTGCACCACGATCCTCTACGAAGGCAAGCCGGTCGGCACGCCCGACGCCGGTGCGTTTTGGCGCGTGATCGCAGAGCACGGCTGCTCCGCGATGTTCACGGCGCCGACCGCGTTCCGCGCCATCAAGAAGGAAGACCCGAGCGGCAAGTTTTTGGGGCGCTACGACCTGTCAAAATTCCGCACCTTGTTCCTGGCCGGCGAGCGCGCCGATCCTGACACTGTCGTATGGGCGGAGAATCTTCTCAAAGTGCCGGTGCTCGATCATTGGTGGCAGACCGAGACCGGCTGGTGCATCGCCGGCAATCCGGTGGGGCTCGGCACCCTGCCGGTGAAATACGGCTCGGCGACGGTGCCGATGCTCGGCTACGACGTGCGCGTGGTCGACGAAGCCTGCAAGGAGGTTGCGCCCGGCAAGATGGGCTCGATCGTGGTCAAGCTGCCGCTGCCGCCCGGCAGCCTGCCGACGCTCTGGGAGGCCGACGAGCGATTCCGCGAGAGCTATCTCGCCGAATTCCCCGGCTGCTACAAAACCGCCGACGCCGGCTTCAAGGACGCAGATGGTTACGTCTCGGTCATGGGCCGCACCGACGATATTATCAACGTCGCCGGCCACCGGCTTTCCACCGGCGGCATGGAAGAAGTGCTGGCCGCGCATCCGGACGTCGCCGAATGCGCCGTGCTCGGCATCAAGGACGAGCTCAAGGGCGAAGTGCCGTGCGGCTTCATCGTGCTCAAATCCGGCGTCAACCGGCCGCCCAGCGAGATCGAGAAGGAATGCGTGGCCCTGATCCGCGAAAAAATCGGCCCGGTCGCCTCATTCCGCCTGGTGATCACCGTGGCGCGGCTGCCGAAAACCCGCTCCGGCAAAATCTTGCGCGGCACCATCAAAAAAATCGCCGACAACGAGCCCTGGACCATGCCGGCGACGATCGACGATCCGGCTATTTTGGATGAGATCGGGGGTGCGCTGAAGGAAAAGCGTATCGGTGCCTAAGCTGACCGTGGCACCCGTATCGGGGTTCGCGCGTTATGCGGAATCATGGGTCCTCGGGGACAGCTGGTCGCAGCACTTTTGATCGTGTGGAGCGTGCAGGCCGCCGCGCAGACGCCGCCGCCGTCTGTTGGCGATCAGACCAAGCCCGAGAGCGCGCCGAGCTCGTCCGGCGCGGTGCAGTCCGCCCCGGCGAAGGCCGACAAGGACGATAAAGCGCCGGCCAAACCCGCGGAAAACAAGGCGGAACAGGCTCCAGCGCAGCAGCCGAAGAGGGACGCGGCGGCGCAGCTACCGACTGCCGAAGACATCTGCCATGCGGTGGAGCAGTCGGCAGGCGAATACGAGCTGCCGGTTGAGTTCTTCGCCCGGGTGATCTGGCAGGAGAGCCGGTTCAACGCGCGGGCCATCAGCCCGAAAGGGGCCGAGGGCATTGCCCAGTTCATGCCGGCGACGGCGGATTTCCGCGGGCTCGCCGATCCGTTCGACGCGATCGCGGCGCTGCACAAGGCCGCGGGCTATTTGGCCGATCTGCGCAAACAGTTCGGCAATCTCGGACTCGCCGCGGCCGGCTATAACGCCGGGCCGGGGCGGGTTTCCGCTTGGCTCGCCGGGCAGGGCGGGTTGCCGAGCGAAACGCGCAATTACGTGGCGGTCACCACCGGGCGTTCCGCCGACGAATGGAAGTCGGCCGAACCGCCGAAGGACGCCGAGAAGGCGATTCCGCACGGCCTGCCGTGCACCGCGCTTGCCAATCTGATCGTGCCGAAGGCGCGCGAGGCTGAGCCCGAGGCGTCGGCGACGCCGCTGCCGCGCTGGGGCATGCAGCTTGCCGCGAACTGGTCGGAGACCGTGGCCTGGGCGAGCTATCGGCGGATGGAAAAGCAATACGCATCCGTGATCGGCGGCCGCGAGCCGATTGCGGTCAAGACTCACGCCTACGGGATGGGCACCGCCGCGCGCTATGCCATCCGCATTTCTGGCGATGATTTTTCGGCGTTGCAGAAATTATGCAACAAGCTGGTCACGGCCGGCGGCGCCTGCGTGGTGCTGCCGAACGGGCGTTGATGAGCCGCACCTTCAGGGAAGCGTGAGTTCCGCCCGCGTGCTGCGCGTTAATTCCTTCTGCTCGCCATAGAGCCATTCCATGCCGGCCATGGCGTCTTCGGGCGCGCGTGCCGACAGCATCATGTTGCGCAGCTCCTTGGCGACGCCGGAGGCGTGATAGAACTCGCCGTAAACCCGCGCCATGATTTGCACGCGCCCGGTGCGCAGGTAACGCGCCTGCTGATAGGCGCGAAACGCGGCGGGATAATCGCCGTTTGCCGCCACCACGCGGTCGGCGAGGCATACCGCATCCTCGATCGACATGCCGGCGCCTTGCGCCAGATATTGCAGCATCGGGTGGGCGGCGTCGCCGAGAAGCGTGATGCGGCCGCGGCTCCAGTCCTTGATCGGCGGCCGGTCGCACAGCACCCACATGCGCCAGCTTTCGATCTTGTTGAGGAGCGTCCGCACCGGTTCACAGGTCTTGGCGAAGCGCTCCTGCAGCTCGGTCGGATCGCCGTAGCTGTCCCAGCCTTCCTCGTAGCGGTTGGAATGAAACACCGCGACGAGATTGAAGAGTTCGCCGGTGCGCAGCGGATAATGCACGAGGTGCACTTTCTCGCCGGCCCACAGCACCATGTCGCGCCAGCGGAATTTTTCCGGCATCTGCGAGGTCGGCAGCACCGCCCGATAGGTGATGTGGCCGGCGACGTTC
>JASHXZ010000168.1 GCA_030043285.1 Xanthobacteraceae bacterium
GAAGCAGACCGGCAGGCGCGGCGGGTCGAGCGTGTCGGTCATCTCGTCGAGCGCGGAGGTCAGGACCAGGCGAAGCCAGCGGTTGAACACCGGAAACTTCGGCGCGCTGAGGCAGAGATAGACGGTCATGGTGCCGTCGTGCCACCGGCTGAATTCCACTTCCGGCCCCGCGCCGGTGGCCGACAGGCACGCGATGATGAAGGGATTGTCGAGTATCTCCGTTTGCCGCTGCGCGGTCGAGACGATAGAGCCGAACTCGCGTTCGGGCGTCTCAAGGAACGACATCGCAAGGTCGCGTAACAACCCCTCGGCGTGGTCCATCTGGACCATCGCCTCCAATGTCGGCTTGAGGGCTCCGAGCAACAGCCTCCTGACGGTCGGCAAATCCTTCTTTTCGCGCGGAATGTCGGGCGAGAGATAGACGTAAAGAATGATCGCGGCGAGCAATTGCTGTCCCGCCGCCGTCCAGTGGTCGCGCTCGTGGTAGGTAATGACAAACAGCGCGTTGGCGAGCGCCTTGCTCTCGGCTTCCATGTTCTGCGGCGTGAAGCGCGCCAGCGGATTGAAACGCGATTGCGGCTTGCCCGATATGCCGAACGGATCGAGGTAATGAACCTCCTCATTAAGCGCGGCGCGGCACCGCCCGGTGGCCTTAGCGTTCTCGCCCTTGGGATCGAGGATGAAGGCGCTGCCCCGGTAGCGCAGCAAATGCGGAATGATGAGCGTGACGCCCTTGCCCGAGCGCGTGCTCGCCATGATCAGCACGTGCTTATCGGTCTTGAGGAAAACCGGATTACTGATGTGCCCGAACGCCATGCTTGCCGGATCGTCCGGCCGGTGGATGGCGACGATCTCTTCCATGGTGGCGAAGCGCGCGCCTTTGCTCTCGTCGGGCGGGCTCGCCGGAAGCGCCTTGTTGTGAAGCCAGTACAAACCGCGCACGATGTAACCCGACAGTCCGCGCGCGTGATAGCCATAGATGTGAATCAGGTTCTCGAATGCGGCCAACTGGTTGAAAATCAGGATCGGAACGAAAATAAAGAGGAAGAGTATCGCAATCACGATCAGGAAGATCGCGATAATGACGCCTATGCCGCTCGCAAAGAGCGCAAACGGCGTCGTCAAGAGCAGCATGAGGCCCGAATAATTGAAGTAGACGGAAACAAGCGCCAGCGGCCCGCCGATCAGCCGCCCGAGCATCATGGCAAAGGCCATGCCGCCGACGGCAAGCCGCTTGCCATTGAGCCAGGCAAACGGATTCACCACCATGAGCGCGAACAGCGCGCCAGCGATGAAGCCCGAGAGATTCAGGATGAACAGGCTCGGCGCGCGGCCGAACGGATCGTGCGGCGGCATGCCGAGCGAAGTGAGACCGCTGGAAAACGTGCCCCAAGCCAGCCAGCAAATGTATGCGGCCAACAGGCCGTAAAACACCAACGCGCGGATCGGTACGAGGTGAAGGATCGGCCGCCGCTTCGCCCTGTGGGCAACAACCTGGGTGGACATGACGGATCAGCCCGTGCCCGCTCCACGCGAGTTGTATACCTGTACCTCTTTTCAGTGTGCCTTGCGCGGGCGGCGACGTAGTGTAGTTAACGCGCCGCTGAGCTCAGCCAGCCGTAAAAATGGGACCACCGCCACAGTCTGGCGCCGGGCCACTCTGATTCCACGCGTCATCATCTGATAGGTCAGTGTACTGCACAGGTTCGGTATCCACCTGATCGGTGTCAGTATCCCAATACTCATCATTCTCGGATGCAGTTGGGTACTGCACCGATGCGGGTGCTGTATAACGAGGAATCTTGCTCATCCAAGCAAAATCACTAAGGTTCGAGCCGCGATGTAGTGGGGGCGCGGAAGCAAGAGTTAGCCAAGGGACTAACTGCGCTTTGTTGGCGTTCTGATTGTACTCCGGCGCTGGTTTAGAATGAGGCGGCGCCAACCATTGAAACAAGCCATGAGACCCCTTAAACATATCTTCCGACACCCCAAAGTCGCGGCTTTGCGTTGGCACGAAATGGCTGTCGGATGAGGCCACGGAAAGCAAACCATGTTCCGCAGCCAGCTCATAGACGCGCATTGCTATATACATGATTATCTCAAGGATGTTGTTTATCAGAAGCATGAAGAGGCCAAAGGCAGCGACTGCCCAGAGAGTGACCGGGAGCCAATTCAAAACAATCCGAGCGCCATCGCCGCCCAAATATTGGATGAGCAAAGCGATTCCCGAAAGGATCGAGCACAGTATCCCCAAGTCACTAAGGTCATCGTGAACGGCCTTCCACGCCGGCCACTTCCTCAATAAGAAAGCCCTGAACATCTTTAATTTTCCCGCGAATAATCGGCCAATTCGAGGCTTTAGCGCAACTCATGTATATTTGACGCCGGAATTGGTTCCGCAATAGCCGAGGGCACAAGTTGGCGAAATCTATTCGTGTTGGGCTAAGGGATCGCGTGCGGACCGGATTCCTGTTCGAGTGTCGGCATTGCGGGAGATTTCGGCGCCAGCCGGTCGGCTATTTCGCGCCCCACCTCACGGATCGCGCCTAAAGCCGTAAGAACGGCGATCATGCCGACCGTAGCACCTTTTTCCACAAGGTAATGAGTCGCAACAGAGTAGATGCAGGCCCCGGTGGCGACTGCCGAAACAGTAGAACAGATTATAAAGCCTGGACGAGACACTTTCTAAGCCAAGTCGTAAAGTGAAATAATGCGGTGTCGATTGGCATACTACGGCGAAATACTTTCGCCTATTCGAAATTGTAACTCGCTGATTTTATTGGATTCACGGCGGCTGTCGCGGCGTTATCATCACGCGTCGCAATTGATCTTTGCGATGCCGACCTTGCGCCCGCCTTTCACGTAGCGCTGCCAGCGCGGCCTGTTTCTCGTCGCGCATGGTTTTGACAGCCGCAGCCCTTTCCCACGGGCGGAGCCGGCGTCGCAATCCCGCAAGCTTCATCCGAAAGACCCGCTCGATCTCCGCCGCTTCGGCTTCGTAACTTGCGGGCTCTGGGCTTCCTCGGTCCTCCGGTTGGCCATCCGGAGAACCTTCGATCATTCCCGCTCTCGCTCCTCGCCTTTCCAATAGCGGTCGCCGTATTTGCGGGCGTCCTCCACCATCTGCCGGGCGGCGCTGTCGCCGAAGGTCAGGATTTGCCGCTGGTGCTCGCGCGTAAGTAACCTGACATCTTCGGCCTTGAGGTTGCGTCCCGCCTGCATGTCTTCGCGGATGCGTTCGATGACCTGCCACTCGTTCTCGGCCTGCCGCATGGCGGCCAGGCGAGCGAGCTGTTGCTGCTTGCGCGCGGCCGGATCGGTGACGAACGCCGCCATGTCGGCAGATCGGTCTTGCGGCGGCGCAGGCGAGCCGGCCAGCAAACCGAGCACAAAGTCCGCGAGCTCCGACACTGCGCCGGTCGCGCTATCGACAACGCGCAGGCCCTTGGCTACCGGACTCGGTTGGCCGGGCGGTTGTTGTTTGCTTCGCGCCTGCCACGCTTCCTGGTCCGCCCAGAACTTGTTGTCGAGCCTTTGCCGGCGGATGCCCTGCGCCGCTTCGCGTGCGCTGTCGCCGAACTGGTGTTCAACGGGTGAGCGGCCGGGATCGTGGAGCTTTGCCGCATCAGCGAGCAAAGCTTTCTCAAATGCGGCGAGCAATGCGGCACGGCTTTCTTGAGCGTTGCCGCCCGTAAGCGGCGCGGCAGGCCGGTCCTTGGCCGGTTCGGGCGCTCGTATCTTCGCGATCTCGGCGCGCAGTTGTTGCGTTTCGCGTTGCGCCGCGCGCGCCTCGCCGACGCTGGGCAGCGACTCCGGGTTGATGCCGGCCATGCGCACGCGAATGTCCTTCGCCCTGGCGCGTTCGACCCGGCGCGCCAGGCTGTGCACGCCGCCGTTCGGATCGATCACGACGAAGTCGCGCCGGTTGCCGCGCGCGAGCAACCAACCCTTCTCCTCAAGCGCCGCCTTGAACGACCGGCCGCTGTCGGTGCGCCGCCAAACTTCCGTGACGAGCTTCCTGGCTGCGGCGGGATCGACGGCGCCGCGTTCGGTCGCCAGCATTTCGGCGTGGCTCGGCGTGCGCTTCGGACGTTCCTTGCCGTCGCGCTCGACGTGCGCGCCCTGTACCCGCTCATGGCCGAACCTGCGTTCAAGCTCGCGCGCGACTTCCTCGTGCTTGCGGTAATTGTGGCTGTCGCTGATCGCGGCCATGCGGTCGAGGTCGATGCGCGACCACACGATGTGGCAGTGCTCGCGCCCTTCCTTCTCATGCACCACGACCACGCGCGACTGCCCGTCAAGCCCGAGCTTCTTCTCGAGCGCGTCGATGGCCTCAAGGCGCTGCGCGTCGGACAGCTTTTCGTCGGCGCGGGTGTTGATCGAGGCGTGATAGAATGGCTTCGTCGTGCGCGCGCCGGCCGCGACCGCTTCCATCTCAAGCAGCGCACCTCTCAGATCTTCGGCGGCGACACCGCGCAGCTCGCGCACCTCGGCCCGCTCGTTGGTGTCGGTGCGCATAAGGTGTACGGCGAGGCGCCGCGCGCCGCTGCAGGAGACGCCCTTAATCACCACGGCCGAGCGCCTTCATGAGCGCCGCGCGCATCTCGCCGACTTCGCGGCGGATGGCGAGCAGTTCGGGCAAACCGGGAAACGCGCCCGTGCTATTGAACCGCCGCGCAAGCTGATTGACGTTGGAGCCGAGCTTGCCAAGCCAGCCCAGGAGGCGCGCCAGCTCCGCCTTCTCGACAGGCGGCTTGCGCACCGCGCGCGGCCCCGGTGTGCCAAGGGCCTGGTTGCGCAGGTAGGCGCCCACGGCCAAGCCGGATTCGGTCGCCCTCTCGGTGATCGCGGCGCGCTCGACAACGGAGCAGCGGACGGCGATAAACGCCGTGCGCACGCCATCGACCCGCTTTGGCCGCGGTGGTACGGTCTTCCGCCGTTTTTTCGCAGCCGCAACCCTTCGGTCGGCCATCCTTGTTTGCCCGGTAAAGGCGGGGTGGGTCCGGGAGGCCAATGTCTGACCTTGGGGGCCTCTCCGGGCCGGGATGCAACGGGGGCGCGCCCCCTTGCCAAGCCTGGCTTCGCCCAGGCGAAGCGTGATGTGCACGATTTGCCGCAAAGGCAAAGCGTGTAACATCACATGGCTTGCCAAACCCGCTATTCCAATATTTTTACTCTTTCTTCAGACTATCAAAGCAGCATTTACGTCTCGTTAAGCTTCCAATCTACCAGGAAGCGAAAGCACGGTTAATTCGCGTAAACCAAACTCGCACCGGCGCTCCTGTCATGGGACCTAGATACGCTCGTTTGTTCTAGCGAGCTGTGTTGTAGCCACCATTGGGGCAAACCTCCCTGGCGGGCCGCCCGGCTCGATCTAAGCGCGAAATGGTCGAACAACTGACCTTGTAGGCCAGCGCCACTGTGCTCTGGCTTTCGCCGGCACCGCGCCGGGCCAATGCTTCCTGCCGCTGTTCGGCCGAAAGCTTCGGCGGGCGGCCGAACTTCACGCCGTTGGCCCTGGCGCGCTCGCGTCCCGCCGTGGTGCGCCGGATGATGTCGTCGCGGGTCTTGCGCGCGATGTAGCCGACCAATGCCGCCAGCACCTCGCCGAGCTCATGGGTCGTATCGGCCCAAGGCTCGGCGAGCGAGCGGTAGGCAGCACCTCGCGAGGTGATGTCGTTGAGCACGCTGAGCATCTTGAACGGACCGCCGCGCGTAAGCCGGTCGAGCGCGGTGACGATCACCACGTCGTCCGACTTGAGCGTGCGCAACATGCGCTTCAGCTCGCGGCGGTTATCGCGCGCGCCGGTCTCTTTCTCGCAAAAAATTCTCCCGCATCCGGCCGTGCGCAATTCGGCCAACTGAAGCTCAAGCTCCTGGCCGCCTGTGCTGACGCGCGCATAGCCATAATTGGACATTGTTCACAGCCCCGCACGCTGCGGCCGAGGATCGGCCGCAGCGTGCAAAAGTCCTGACTATTGCAAGTCGA
>JASHXZ010000169.1 GCA_030043285.1 Xanthobacteraceae bacterium
TTTACATGGTGCTGAAAGACTTCGAGCTTGCTTGCGAGTGTTTCAAGGAATCGCAAGAGTACGGTATGCCCGGTGCTCGCAATTTGCATTCAAAGGCTTTCATTCACGCCGGCCTTGTTGCCTATGCGCGTTGCTTCATTAGCGGCGTGCGCGAAATGATTCTTACGCCAGAGGATTTCGACGGAATGACACCGAAATTCGACTTAGCAACCCACCAATTTCTAATGGACATTCGCAACAAGCACATTGCTCATTCGGTAAATGAATTCGAAACCTGTCGGCCAGTTGCCCCTCGTACTTGGTACGAATGAGACGGGCTGGCGCGACGGAAAGGCAATCGGCATTTCAGACACACGCGCAATCGGCTTGTCTGGTGGACTCGTCGAAAATACCAATGCACATATCAAAGCGATCGTTGCTTATTTGGAATCGAGGCTCGTAACCGCGCGGGCGGAAACCTATAAAAAATTCGCGGAACAGTTTGCCAAAGACAAAAAGTGGGAAATGGCTCCTTTCGGAAAAGTACCAAACCGGGGCAAAGCGGGCATTCGCCGGCCCGACATGTATGACTAAACGCGATGTGCTCCGCAGGGCGCCGCTGCGGCGAGGCGCGGTAGGTCTATAGCGTCAAACGGGATAACGGCGTTCGGCGTCGCGAAGCATATCGGTCCCCCAAGCAAAAGGCGCGGCCGAAGCCGCGCCTTTCCTTTACTATAAGACGACGGATTTTACTGCTTCGGCTGCGGCACCACGCGGATATAGGGCTTCGGCGTCTTCCAGCCCTGCGGGTAAAGCTTCTTCGCCTCGTCATCGCTGACGGCGCCGCCAAGGATCACGTCCTCGCCCTGCTTCCAGTCCGCCGGCGTCGATACGCGGTGCTTGGCGGTGAGCTGCAGCGAATCGATGACGCGGAGGATTTCATTGAAGTTACGGCCGGTGCTCATCGGATAGACCAGAATGAGCTTGATCTTCTTGTCCGGGCCGATGACGAACACGTTGCGCACGGTTTGATTGTCGTTCGGCGTGCGGCCTTGCGAAGAGCCGCCCGTGCTGGCCGGCAGCATGTTGTACAGCTTCGCTACGTTCAGGTCGGTGTCGCCGATGATCGGGTAGTTGGGCGCAAATCCGACCACGTCCTTGATGTCGCCCGCCCACCTCTTGTGGTCGTCGACCGGATCGACCGAGATGGCAAGGATCTTCACCCCGCGCTTGTCGAACTCCGGTTTCAGCCGCGCCATGGTGCCGAGTTCGGTGGTGCAGACCGGCGTGAAATCCTTGGGGTGCGAGAACAGCACCACCCAACTGTTGCCGATCCAGTCGTGGAAACGAATTTTGCCTTCGGTCGTTTCGGCTTCGAAATCCGGGGCGATGTCGCCGATTGCCAGTGCCATAAAAACCTCCGTGGTTGATCCGAACCTTCTCAAACGTATTCGACAGCTAATCTACGTTCGAAGTCCGGGCGTTACTAGCCTGTCCGTTGCGTACTATTTGGCCGCAGCGAAGAACTATTCATGCGGCGATGACCAAAACTCTGGAAGATTCGACCAGCCGTCTTACCGGTTGGGAAAGATTTTTCGGCTAGCCTGATCGTTCACCGAAGCTTGAGCAGGAATACCGCAGATTTGCCGCACTGGCGCCCTTGCGCGGCCACCCTGGAATAAAAAACTCTGAACTGCAGGCCGGTACCGCGCGACAAAGGGTGAGGGCGCGACGATGTGGCGCCGGCTGCTGCAGTCAGGCCTGGAGGCGACCGATGAACGGTCCGAATGACCTGAAGCTCGCGAGGCTTGTGGCGGCAATCGCCCAGTCGCAAATCGTCGTGCGTCAACCGCCGCGGCCGGTGCGGCCGCTGCCGGCGGGCTTCGAGGCGGGGGACTTGGCGATTCTCGAATGGATCGCCGCTGAAGGCCGCCGCGCCGGCCGGCGCCTGACGCTCGTCTGACAGGCGGGGCCAGCGCCACTATTGCGTCGCGCTCGCCGGACCCATCGACGATAATCCTACGGTACGACCCGGAAAACCTGCGGCGTCAAAGTAGCGGGTGGTGCCGACCATCTGCATGTCGATGACGGTCGCGAGGCCATTGGCAGCCGGATCGGATTTGACGACCCGGCTGGTATAGGCCGGCACCGCGCCATTCGGCAGCGTCTCCGACAGCACCCGTCCGACGAGCTTGCCCTTGTCTTGCAACGAAAGCTGCATCAGCTGCGCGATGGTGCGGCCAAGGTCGGCATTGCTTGCCGGTGCCGGATCGATGAATTGCGATTTGAAGTCCGGCCCCTGCATGGCCGTGAAATTCCAGGTGTCGGCGCGGCTGAACGAACCGTGCATGCCCTGGCCTTGCTGCAGGCCGGTATCGGCGATCTCGACCGTGCAGCGTACCGGCTCGCCGCAGATCGTATCGAACGAGCGGAAGCTGATTGCGATCGCCGGCAGCGGCGTGACGGCGCTGCCCTCGAGCGCGATGTCGTCCAATGCCGCGGTGCCGGGAAATTTGCCGAGCTTGGAATCGACGAAGATGCCGCTGACATAGTCCTCGGCAAGGAGCACGTCGACCACGCGCTTGGCCAAAGCCGTGTCGCCGTCAGGCAGGTAGATCAGGTCCGAACCGCCGTTGGCGGCGACGACGATCTTCGGGTTTTTGCGGTCGCCGCCAATCAGGCCATTGCCAAGCCGCGGATGCTGACCGTCCGCGATCGTCTTGTAGCCGTCATCGGGATCGAGCAGCGGCAGATTGAGCGCGTGGGCCAGATCGAGCGCGACGAAACCAAACGGCAGGTGGCCCGGCGGGGTGTCGGCAAATCGGGTCTTCACCGTCGAGCTCGTGCGGCTCTCCTTGGCGATCGTCGAAAAGCCGTGGTCGGAGGTCACGATGATGTCGGTCGAGTCGAGCAGTCCGAGTTCGCTCAGCGTCGAGCGGATGCGCGCGAGGTCGTCGTCGGCATTACGGATGGCCGCAAGCGAGGTCGGCCCGTTGATGCCGGGGACCAAGCTGTTCAAGCTGTCGCCTTGGTTATGCTGGGTCCCGTCCGGATCGCGCGACCAGAACACCAGCACGAAAGGCTTATCGCGCTCTTTGAACAGCGGCAGCACCGCGCGTGTGGTGACGTCGGCGAAATAGCCCTGCTGCACGACATTGGCGCTGTGCGTGCCGGGCGTGGCCATGTTGCCGGACTTGCCGTTCTCGCCGCGCGAGGGTGCCGCAAGCGGCAGACTGGCAGCCTGCAGCCGCGCGGTCATTTCGGGCGACAACGGAATGCCGGTAGGACTACCGGTCAGATCATCGACCACAATGGTCTTGGCGCCGGTGCGCTCGGTGTGATCGAAGATCAACGCCGGACCGAGCTTGCCGACGGTGGCGGTGCTGTAGCCTTTGTCGCGCGCCAGTTTCAGGATGGTCGCCTCGTCGAGGTAATCGCCGGAATAGTGCTCGTCGACGTCGCCAAGCACAGGGTCGCTTTCCAGAAACGGCGTTAAACTCTTGCCGGCCCCCGGCACCTCGAAGCCGGCGTCGATCGTGTTGGAAAAGTCGCCCGTGTCACCGAGCATATGTCCGGTGGCCATGGCCGACGCATTGGCGGTGGTGAAAGTGGGAAACAGCGCGTGGCTGTTGCGCAGCGCGACGCCGGCGCGGGCAAGCGCCGCCATGGTCGGCGCCGTGCTGTCGTCGACCATGCGGGAGCGCAGGCCATCGGCGACGAACAAGACCACATTGTGCGGCCGTGGCGGCGTTTGTGCGCCGGCGGCCGAGCCGAAGGCAGTGGCGACGATAGCTATGCCGAGCAGAGGGGCAGCACGCATGCGAAGCTTCCGGTTTGGTGAATAGAGAGGGGGCGATGGCAGCGTTGTGGCCCCGTCACATGACTGTTGTGTGACACGCGAGCGGAGTTAAGCGACGCGTTCTCTGCATGCCTGCGTCAGAGATCAGGGCTAGCCGAGGCCCGGTCGGCACAGGCCAATTCGGCCTCTGTCCAGATAGAAAAAGCGGCCCTGCAGGGCAGGGCCGCCAGGAGCCGCGCGCGAGGAGGAGAAGCGCGGAGTGAAGCCTTGCGGGCGTAATGAGCCCGCGGCGATAGACGGCAGCGCGGGTCGTTTCCTCGACCCGCGCGGCTTTGCGTTACTCGCCTTCGGTTCCGATCGCGTAGGCGGTTTCGCCGTGCACCGCGTCGTCGCCCACTTTGAGGACCGAGTCGTCCATGCGCAGTGGCACGATCAGGCCGATCACCTTGAGGATGATGAAGGTCATGATCGCGTTGAAGACGATGATGAACAGTGCGCCGTAGAGCTGCATCAGGAGCTGATGGCCGCTGTCGCCGTAGAGAAGGCCGGTGACCGAGACGCCAGGCGCTTCCTTATCGGTGCCGATGTACTCGAGCATGCCCGGGTTGGCGACGATGCCGACCATCAGTCCGCCGGTCAGGCCGGCGACGCCGTGGGTCGAGAAGACGCTCAGCGTGTCATCGATCTTCATCATGAACCGGGTCTTTTGCAGCTTGTTCATGGCAAGCCACGGAATGATGCCGGCGACCACGCCGATAATGATGGCGCCCCAGCCATCGACGAAGCCGGCCCCGGGCGTGATGGCGACGAGCCCCGCGATCATGCCGTTGACGGCGCCGAGTACCGACGGCTTGCCGTAGGCCATCTTGTCCATCAGGGTCCAGACCAGGAGCGCAGTTGCGGTCGCGGTATTGGTGTTGAGCACTGCCGCGCCGGCGTCGGCGTTGGCGAAGTACGGGTCGCCGCCGTTGAAGCCGTTCCAGCCGAGCCACAGGATGCCGGCGCCGATCAGCGTCACCAACAGGCTGTTGGGCGGGAAGTGATCGCGGTCAGCCTGCAGGCGCGGTCCGATCACCCAGGCGGCGGTGAAGCCCGATACGCCGGCGGCGAGATGGATGACGTAGCCGCCCGAGAAGTCCTGCACGCCGAGCACGCTGAGCCAGCCGCCGCCCCACAGGCTGAAGGCGCCGACCGTATAGACCAGCGTCATCCACACCGGGCAGAAGATCATCCAGGCCGTGAAATTCATGCGGCCAAGCAGCGAGCCGGCAAGAATGATGACGGTGATTGCGGCGAACACGAACTGGAAGAAGATCAAGGTCGCCATCGGGAAGGTGAGCGCAGGCATGCCGGCGGCGGCAGCCGGTATCGTCGCTTGGCCGGTGGTGAAGGCCGCCGAGGTCGCGAGACTTGGCGTGCCAAGGAACGGAAACCATTGCGGCCCGAAGGCCATGTTGTAGTCAAACAAGACCCAGACCACGAGGACCGACGCGAAGGCGTAGATCGACATGAAAGCGGAGTTGATTGCCCACTTCTTCTTGACGATGCCGCCGTACAGAACGGTCAGTCCCGGAATGCTTTGTAGGCCGACGAACGTTGCGGCCGCCAGCTGCCAGGCGTTATTGCCTGGGTCCAGCCATTTTGGTGCTGCGACGAGTGCCATCTCGACTGCCATGTGCCTTCCCCCAATAATGCCCGTTGTGCGCGGATGGCACGTGGGCAAACAGATGCCTGCTGCGCACCGTGTGTGGCGCGCAGGCGAGCATTTGGCTGTTCGCAAGACTTGTGCCAGTCAGTTGGCCGACCGCACCATGGCGTTTGGCCCGCGAAAATCCTGGGTTGGCGGCGAGGGGGTGATTAAAATGTCTGCAATTGCCTATGAACCGGGCAAAGGATCGCGAAGCCGAACGACGACGGACCGACTGTCGGCTATCGCGGCCGCCGCTTTTTCAATCGGGATCTGCGTTTCCGTTGCAGCCGCCGCGCCTCAGCATGGCCAGACGACGATTGCCTGCAGCAATCCGGCTAGCGGAACGACTTGGCAGATCACCATTGATTTCGATCGCCACACCGTCGATGGCTATGCGGCGTCGATCGACGACAGCACGATCTCGTGGCGCGATCCGGGCGACCAAGGCAATTACGCGCTTGATCGCAAGTCCGGAAATCTTAGGGTTGCGGTCCCGTCAAGCACCGGCGGTTATTTTCTTCATGACCAATGCAAGCTGGAAAAATAAGCACGTTTGCTGTTTGACGCCCGCACCGGAGCAGCCCTGATGGCGCAGCGCCTGCCTGGCGTTAAGGCGAGCGTCGGCTTTGCTTCGGAAACCGGGCCGCGCGAACGCAACGAGGATTTTGCCGGCGCGGTGTTCGGCTGGGAGCTGCCGCAGCCGCGCCGCGACGTGGTGGCGGCGATCGCCGACGGTATCGGCGGCGCCAAGGGCGGGCGCGTCGCCGCCGAGATGGCGGTACGCGGTTTCCTCGACGGCTTTTGCGACATGCCGGAGACCATGGAAGTGCGCCGCGCCGCGGCGCGCGTGCTCACTTCGCTCAACGCCTGGATTTTTTCGCAAGGCCGCCGCGATGCCAAGCTTGCCGGCATGGGCTGCACCTTCACCGCGCTGGTGCTGCGCGGCCGCGTGGCGCACATCGTTCATGTCGGCGACACCCGCGCCTATCGCCTGCGTGGCGATCGTCTCGCCTGCCTGACCGTCGATCATGTGCGCGACGCTGGCGCCGAGCGCTCCACGACGCTGGTGCGTGCGCTCGGCGTCGAAACCGAGGTGCCGCTCGACTATGCGAGCCAGCCGGTAGCGCGGCACGACCGTTTCCTGTTGTGCAGCGACGGCGTGCACGCCTTTCTGCCGGCCGAAGCGATGGCCGATATTTTGCGCGAGCGTTCGGCGTCAGAGGATTCCGCGCGCGCGCTGATCGCCGCGGCGCTGGCGGCCGGCAGCACCGACAACTGCACGGCGTTGGTCCTCGACGTCGTCGATCTGCCGACCGCGGAATCGGCCGACATCGGCTCGGCGATCATGCAGCTGCCGCTGATCGGAACGCCGATCACCGGCGAGACGGTGGACGGCTTCGTGCTCAAGGCGCTGATGTCGGACGGCCATTACACAAGGCTGTTCGGCGCGCTCGATGAAGTCGAAGGCGGCGAGGTGGCGTTGAAATTTCCCAAGCCGCAGGTTGCCGCGGTCGATACCTATCGCGCCGCCTTCGTGCGCGAAGCCTGGGTCGGCGCGCGTGTGAACAGTCCGTGGGTCGGCCGCACCATCGAGCTGCCGCCGGGCCGGCAAACTTGTCTCTATACGGTGATGCCGCTTTATGCGGGCGAGCTGCTCGAGACACGGCTGGCGCGGCGCCCGGCGATGGGCCTCGAAGAAGGCCGCAACATCGCCATCAAGCTCGCGCGCGCGGTGGCG
>JASHXZ010000170.1 GCA_030043285.1 Xanthobacteraceae bacterium
CCGCAGATCGAAAAGCCCGACGAGTTCGTCGCCGCGCTGGAAAGCTTTTTGGCCGCCCGGCAAAAGGCGGCATGAGGTCTTCGCATGCGATTTTTCAATTTCCATCTGATGCCGTACGCGCACGCCGATCTGGATGAGATCGGCCGTCTCGGCAGCGCCTGGGTCACGTATCCCAATAGTCATTACGATCCGGAAAAGGGCGCCGATCTCTACGACGACTATCTCGACCAGATGGAGTTCGCCGATCAGCTCGGCTTCGACGGCGTCTGTTTGAACGAGCATCATCAGACCGCCTACGGGTTGATGCCGATTCCCGGCGTCATCGCCGGCGCGCTGTCGCGGGCCGTCAAGCGCGCCAAAATCGCAATTCTCGGCCGCGCGCTGCCGCTGACCAACAATCCGCTGAATATCGCCGAAGAATACGCCATGCTCGACAATTTGACGCGCGGCCGCCTGATCGCCGGCTTCGTGCGCGGCATCGGCGCCGAGTATCATTCGTCGGGCGTCAATCCGGCGCTCTCGCAGGAGCGCTTCGCCGAGGCGCACGATCTGATCGTGCGGGCCTGGACCGAGCCCGGCCCGTTCGCCTATGCGGGCAAGCATTATCAGTTCCGCTACGTCAATCCGTGGCCGCGGCCGTATCAGAGCCCGCATCCGCCGATCTGGATTCCGTCGCAGGGCTCGAGCTCGACCATCCGCTGGGCCGCGCGCATGCGCTACACCTATTGCCAGACGCTCTCCCCGATCGCCGCGGTGGCGCGGTTCTTTCAGCTCTACCGCGACGAGGCCGAAAAGGCCGGCTACGAGGCATCGGCCGACCAGCTGGCCTGGTCGAACACGATCTATGTCGGCGAGACCGACAAGAAGGCGCTGCGCGAGGCGCGGCCGCATCTCGAGGCGTTGGTCAATTACTTCCTGAAGATGCCGGTGCAGATGCTGCTGCCGCCGGGCTACACCGACGTCGCCTCGATGAAGCGCGTGCGCGCCGTGAAGGTCACCGGCAAGACGCAGTCGATCGAGGAGTTGATCGCGTCCGGCGTCGTCATCGTCGGCGGCCCGGAGACGGTGCGGCAGAAGCTCGCCGAGTATCAGGACCTCGCCGGCTTCAACACCTCGCTGACCAAGACCCAGTTCGGCACGCTGCCCAACGCAATGGCGCGCGCCAACATGACGGCGATTGCCGAAGAGATCATCCCGCACTTCCGCGACCGCGCCCCGCAACGCGCCGCGAAGCAGGCCGCGGAGTAACTCCTTTTCCTCCCCCGCGAAAGCGGGGGAGGGGGACCGCGCGAAGCGCGGTGGAGGGGGCGCAGGCATCAACGAATCTCTTTCGTTGCAAGCGAAGCGGCGAGTCCGGCGCCCCTTCCACCATCTTGCTGCGCAAGATGGTCCCCCTTCCCCGCTTCCGCGGGGAAGGATGAAGACAAGCAATCCCGTTCTCGCGATGCGGCTGCATCCGAGTTCTTGGCACGGCACGGCACGAAACGTTGCCTCCCGGGCAAATAAAATGAGGGAGGCGGAGCGCCGACAGGCGCGTAGTCAAGAGCCGCGCCACGCGTTGCGACGTTACCGTCCCAACACGCTTCGGGCGCGGCGCGCGCCACGCAGTTGCGGCGTTGCCGCCGCAATGCGCTTCGGGCGCGCTCGCCTCTCGGCGCTCCGTCGCGGCATTCCTCGTGCGGCTTTAAGGCTGCGCACGATTCGGTCCAGGCCGCGCGTCACGCCAGCGGGAGGAGCGGGCGTTACCCGATCACCGCTGACGCCTAAGCCATGCACCTGACACCCCGACCGTAGTGTCGAGGGGGTCGATACCCGGACCGCCCGGGAGCGGCGTGTGTGGCGCCGCCCGCAGGAACCGCACTCGCTTCCGCCTAACAGGAGCACCCTCGCGAAAGGCATCCCTCAGGAGCGAGCGGCGCGCCTAAGACGACATCGCGGGATGGTTGTCAAGCTTGTCGTGTCACGGGCGGCTGAGCCATTGATTCTGCGCCATTTTTTGTTCTTCGCTCCAACCGTTCGCTCCGGCCGTTCGCTCCAACCGTCGCCGCTTATGCGGGTATGATTCGCAGGAATCATCAGCCGGATACCGCGATGCGCGATCCGGGCTGTTGGACGAAAGGGCTGGAATCGATCAGTAGCGGGCGGAAACGGGACCCGGCCAATTGAACCTGTAATTAAGGCCGACACGGACGATGTTGTCGGTCAGCAGAACGTTGCGGCTGTTGAAGATATCAGTTCCGATTACGACAGGGGGATTGATGTATTGAGATGAGCCAAAATCCGCGAACAGGTACTCTGCCTTGAGTGACCAATTCGGTAGGAATGCCCACTCGATCCCGCCCCCCGCGGTCCAGCCCGTGCGATTACTGGAGTCGGAGACCGAGTTTCCATCGAGCAAATTAAGCACCGTGACGGTGGTACTTGCAAAAGCCGCGCCGCCGGTCACGTAAAATAGCCACCCGGCAGAGCTATAGCCAATCCGTCCGCGCAACGTGTCGAGCCAATTCTCCCGCATGGTATTCAAAGAGGCAGTGTTGAACGGAAGCAGATCGAACGCGCTTCCCGTTTTGTTGGTCCACGAGAAATCATCCTCGATACCGATGACCCAACTCGACGCGAATTGGTAATTGCAGCCCACAGTGCCGCCGAACAGGCCGCCACTGAGATCAAAAGGATTGGTGATAGGAAGGCCTACGCTGGTGGGGACGCGGTCGCTTGCGTCGATGGATTTGCTGCTGCCCCAATTGCCGCCGCCTTCGATACCCACATAGCAGCCGGTCCAACTGGCGGCGGCTGGAGGAAGCGCGGGCGCCTTGAGCGGCATACCCATGTCGGCAGCCATGGCGGGCGCGGCAGCCATCGCGCCAACGAAGACAAGGCCGAGCAGCGATTGCTTCATTGCCGTGCCCTTTTTTGGCACTCCAAATAGCTTCTGCCATCTTATCCGCGCCCTGCCGGGCAGGCTGTAACTTTTAGAACACAGTGAGTGAGATTTTTAACCTACGGTTGGCCGCCTTTGCCTTCACGGTACTGACATAATCCCGGCTGCCCTTGAGCCGCCTGGCGAGGTCGCCCTGCCGCCGCAGGCCGGCGTGCCAGCGCCGTTGAGCAAGTAGCTCAGGTTTCGCTGCGCTCGCTCGGATTACAAGCTATCTTACACTTACTCATCAGTGTTTCTGCCGCCACGAACCTTTCAGATAGAACCAGCGTTCGCTTCTGCCGTCCTCGGACGTGATGGTGAAGGACTGGACCGAGATGCCCCTTAACTCGCCAGCGATGCGCGCCAGCTTGCGCGCTTCTTTGAATGACGGGAGGTCGAACGTCAGCGGTTTTGTACGCCTGCCCTCGCGAACGTATTGGATGGTGAATTTCGAGCTCGCTTGCGTGGCGGCGCTTTTGCGCTCGCGGGATGCAGATTTCCGAAGCACGGTCCACCTGCCAGTTGGCAAAACCGAATCGCTTCTACCTCACCGCCTTCGATATGGAAAAAAGCCATATGAAAGGGCCCATAGCGCCATTCGGGTGCGGCGGCATCTACGCGTTGCGGCTCTTTCGCCATGGCAATCCGACCCGAGCGATCGCATCGCTCATGCCGACGACGGTGCCGCAGATGATGAGCAGCCTCGCCACGATCAGGTCGGCATCAAGCGGCTCTGTTGACTCTGCTGGCGCCTCTCGATACAATCTGAGGGTGTGGAGCCGTATCTGCTGCATCGAAGACGCCCTTATGCCGAAGCGGCGAGATTTGCTTCCCGGCAATCTGCACCGACTTTACCGTTGACGGATCGATTTCGATAAGAGGGCAGGCGCCATGCATGGCTCGTTAGATGACGATGCTTCGACCGCTTTCTCGAGCGAACCGGAGTTCGGCGAAGACACGGCGCTGGTCTCGCGGATCATCGACGCCTACAAATATGCCGTTGCGAATTTCGAAGGTCACGGCACCTCGAAGTGGGCGGGCATCAACGACCGCTCCGCCGCACTGCATTCCACGCTGCTCAGCGGCTCCGTGGCCGAGGTCACGGCGCAGCTCCGCTACCCCGCCACGCACGAACTGCTTTGCGGCTTCGACGAGGCGACGCTGTCGGTCTGTGCGAAGCACAAGGCGGAGGACCGCGCCACGCGCGAGGCGGTGGGCGCCGGTGTGCACAAGATGCTCGTTCGCCTGGCCGAAGCGGTTGGCGCCATTCCGACCTGGGAGATCGACACCAGACGTCTGGACAATCGCGACCTGAGAATCGACACGCTTTTCGCCAGGCTCGATGCGACGTTGGGTTTTGCGGTCGACTTTCCGAACCCCTACCCCGACGAATTCGGCTTGCGATCATCGCGCGGCATCGTCAGCGAACGCGCCCTGTATGCGATTTATCAGGCCTGGCGCATTGCCACTTGGGCCGGCACTGCGGCGCGCGTTCTGGAAATCGCGGCCGGTACGGGGCGCACCGCCTATTATGCGCGCAAGCTTGGCTTCTGCGATTATACGATCATCGATCTGCCGCTGGCCAATGTCGCCCAGGCGAACTTTTTAGGGCGCGTTCTCGACCCCTCCGCCATTGTCCTGTCGAACGAGGATCGCGCCGGCGCCCAAACCGACAAGATACGAATTTTCGGTCCGGCCTGGTTCGATGCGTCAACGGAGCATTTTGACGTTGCCCTCAACGCCGATTCAATCACGGAAATGGATCGCCGTCGCGCCGTCTCATATTTCGAGCAGCTGGCGAGTCGTGCCGACGTCTTCATTTCGATCAATTGCGAAACGAATTCATTTGTCGTTCGCGAACTCCCGACCTTTGCGGGCATTGCCACGCGGCCGACACGATATCCTTACTGGCTCGATGAGGGCTATGTGGAGGAGACGTTCCTGTTCGCACCGCGGAGCCACGTCCCTCGGATATAGCGCCGGAAATCTAGCGCAAAATCTTGCTCAGATAGCACCACCCTCGTCACGCCCGGCAATGACGAACAAAGGAGCGCGATTCAATTACAGCAGAACGTGCGCTAAAAGCCTTCCGAAATCGCGGCCGCCAGATGGTCCAGGATATGCCCCCAGCCTTTGGTATGGCCTTCGTGAATTGCCGGCGTCGGTAGACGCTCGTGGGTCAGCACCAGGTCGGTTTCATCGCCGCGGGGAATGAGTTCGAGCGTTACCAACGTATTCACATTGTCGGTCAGCGGGCCGATCCAGGTGAACACAAGCTTGCGCGGCCGGTCGATTTGCACATAGGTGCCGGTTACTTCGCGGCTCGAGTCCGCCGATGACATGACAAGGCTGAAGGCTCCGCCGGGGCGGAGGTCGCAGCTCGCCTTGCAATCGACTGCGCCCGGAAAGGGGCTCATCCAGCGGACCATCAAATCGGGTTTGGTCCACAGGTCGAAGATCTGCTCCGCGCCGGCCTTGACGCGCCGGCGTATCTGCACGGACGGGGCCGTCGTGTCATCGCGCGCCATGCTTGCGATCCTTCGGCCCCGACTTGTGGTTCTTCTTGAGCTCGCGGAGCAGGCCCTCCATGGCGTCGAGCTGCCCGTCCCAATAGCGGCGCATCCGCACGATCCAGCCGTCGACCTCGTCGAGCGAGCGGGTATTGATGGAGAGAATGTGGTCGCGGCCTTTTTTGTGCCGCTCGACCACGCCGCTCGCTTCCAGCACGCGGATGTGTTTCGACACCGCGTTCA
>JASHXZ010000171.1 GCA_030043285.1 Xanthobacteraceae bacterium
CCAATATGATCAGTGATGGGCGTGCTAACGATCGATGCTTGCATCTGTCGTCTCCGATGGTTCGAGTGGACAAACCCAAACCTATCGGACGCACGCCCATCACCCCATAGAATCTACTTGCCGGACTGAAACCGGTCAGGAATCGTCGACCGGCTCGGTCGCTCGCACCGACGGGCGCGCCGCAAACGTCGTGTGCCAGCGTGCGATCAGCGGATGGTCTTTGCGCCAATCGTCCTTGGCATAGCGAAAATCGAGATAAGACAGGGCGCAGCCGATCGCGATGTGGCCGATGCCGAATGGCGCAGCGCCGAGCGCGTCCGCCTCGCGATCGAGACTTTGCAGCACCGCGGCCGTGCGCACGGCGCTGCTGGCCATGTGAACCTCGGACGGATGCGCGCGCTCGCGTTCGTTGCGCAAGGTCACCAGCATGTCGAGAAAGCCGTCGCCGAGCGCTTGGCGGCGCAGCGCCTCGAACCGCGCTTTGGGTTCGGCCGGAAAAAGCTTCGGCGCGCCGCCGAACGCGTCCAGATATTCGCAAATGACAGCTGAGTCGTAGAGCACGCCACCATCGTCGAGCACCAGCGTCGGGATCTTCGACAGCGGATTGTCTTCCATCAACTCGGCATGCGGCTTGGTCATCGCCGCGACCGTGCGCACGCAGGTGATGCGATCAACGAGCCCGCGCTCGTGCACCACGATCATGACTTTGCGCACGAACGGCGAACGCGGCGACCAGTGCAGCTTCATGGCGCCCTCCTGGGCCAAGTCACGACCGCGCTAATCGAGCCGCACGCCGGTCTTGGCCACCACCGGTCCCCATTTGGCCTGCTCGGCCAGGATGAAGGCGGCGAATTGCTGCGGCGTCATCGGGTCGGCGACTGCGTTCAGCGTGGCAAGCTGCTTGTTCAGTTCGCTGTTTTTCAGCGCGGCGATCGCGGCGCGATACAGCCTGTCGCGCACGTCGGCCGGCAGGCCCGCAGGCGCGACGAGTCCGTACCAGTTATCGGAGTTTACCCTTGCGTAGCCGGCTTCCGCCGTGGTCGGCAGATCGGGCAACGCCGCGCTGCGCTTGGCCGAGGTCAGCGCCAGCGCCTTGATCCCGCCCGCTTTGATTTGCGGCAACAGGAACGGCACGTCGGCGACCAGCATCTGCACCTGATTGCCGAGTAGATCTGTCATCGCCGGCGCCACGCCGCGGTACGGCACGTGGACAATGTCGATCTTGGCCTCGTCCTTGAGCAACTCCGCCGCCAATTGGGTGATGGTGCCAAGGCCGGCCGAGCCGAAATTGATCTTTCCGGGATGGCTGCGCGCGTAAGCGATGAAGGCCGGCAGCGTATCGACGCCAAGTGCCGGCGTGACGACGATCGCTTCGGGAACGCGTAGAACGTCGGTGATCAGCGTCAGGTCTTTTTGCCAATCGAACGGCATCTTGTGCATCATGAACGGCATCGCGGACAGCGCCGCCGCACCGGCGAGGCAGATCGTGTAACCGTCCGGCGGGCTCTTGGCGGCGTAATCGATCCCGGTCATGCCGCCGGCGCCGGCATGGACCTCGACGAAAACCTGCTCGCCGAGTTCCGCGCCCAAGGCGCTCGCGAACGCGCGCCCGAACAGATCGGCGGCCCCGCCGGCCGCAAACGTCACCACGAGCTTCACCGGTCGCGCCGGGTAGGATTGCGCCTGCGCCACCGACCACGACAGCACGAGACTAAACGCCGCAATCAGAACGCGTCGGATCACACCTTCCTCCCGCGCTTTGCGCCCCTGCCGCACCGTCGGACGCTTACGAATATTCCAACACGAGCGGTTGGCAGCTTGTCGGACCAATGTCGGCACGGCATTATGACGATGCGGGCAAGACCCCGGCAAGGGGCTTCAGTCCAGTGGGAAATGATCTTACGCCCGTACTCGAAGCACCTGGGGCGTGCGCATGAAAGCCATACTGCTACCCACCGAACACCAGGCTTCGATGCAATCGGCGCTGGATACCGCGCTGTTGCTAGGGCGGAAATTCGACTCCTGCATCGAAGGCTTTGCGCTGCGCCCTGGCGTCGCCGATCTGGTGGCGATGGATCCGGACAGCGGGCTGACCATGGTGGCGGTGAAGGAAAACGACGCCGAACTGGTCAAGCATGCCGAGGAGGTGTTCCGCACCTTCATGGACCGGCACAGCGTGCCGCCGCTGTCGAGCACGGGCGCGGCCGCGCTATCGTGGTCCTGGCACGAGGACGCGCCGAGCGGCCACGATTTCGTCGGCAGTTACGGCCGCGTCTTCGACATGATCGTGCTGGCACGGCCGGGCCCGGAATGGCAGAGCCCGTCGATGATCACGCTCGAATCGGCGCTGTTCGAAAGCGGCCGCCCGGTGCTGATCGCGCCGCCGACTTCCCCGCGTTCGCTCGGGACGAACGTGCTGGTCGCCTGGAACTGCAGCACCGAACAGGCGCGCACCATGGCGGACGCCTTGCCGATCCTGCGGTTGGCCGAGCGCGTCACCATCGTCACAGTCGAGGGCGCTACCGTCGCCGGCCCGAGCGGCGAAGAGATGGCGCGCACGCTCAAGATCAACGGCGTGCCCGCCGAGCCGATCACGCTCAAGCCGAGCGGCAAGCGTATTGCCGGGGAAGTCTTGCTCGCCAAGGCCGATGAACTCGGCTGCGACCTGATCATCAAGGGCGCCTACACGCAGAGCCGATTGCGCCAGATGATATTCGGCGGCACCACCCGTCATATTCTCGCCAACGCCAAGCTGCCGGTCTTGATGGCGCACTGATTGCAAAGAATTGATCCACCTTTACCAGACGCTGTCGCCGTACGCCTACGCGCTGCTTCGCATCGCGGCAGGCCTTGCGCTGGTGCCGCATGGCTTGCGCAACACATTCGGGTTTTTTCCGAATAGTGGCGCAGCAGCGCTGAACCTCAAGGAACTCGCCGCGGGCCTCGACCGCGGCGGCTATCGGCCCGGGCGCTTCTGGGCGCCGGCGATTTCGGTCACGCAATTGCTCGGCGGCCCATTGCTCGCGGTAGGATTGTTCACGCGCCCGGTCGCGCTCGCCGTGGTGCTGTTCCTGCTCGTCGCCAACGTTGAGCGCTGGCGCGTCGGCGGCTACTTTTGGAACAAGCTCGGTCTCGAATACACGTTGATGTGGACCATCGCCGCCTTCTACGTGCTGGTACACGGCGGCGGATTGTTTTCGCTCGACCATCTCTTTGGTTTGACGTTTTAGGGTTACGGGAGAAATGCTGTGCCGTTCATCGATGCCAATGGCGTGAGCTTGCATTACGAGCTTGCTGGCGGCCGCAGCCCGTCGGTGGTGCTGATGCACGAGCTCGGCGGCACGCTCAATTCGTGGGACGCCGTGGCGCCGCGCCTCGCCGCCCGCCGCCGCGTGCTGCGCTACGATCAGCGCGGCGCCGGGCTGTCAGAGAAGGTGCGGCAGGAATTTAGCAATGACCTGCTGGTCGAGGATTTCATTTCCTTGAGCAAAGCGATCGGGCTCGAGCCGCCGTATCATTTCGTCACAGTGGCCGCCGCTGCCACGCAGGCGCTGCGCTTTCTCGAGCAGCGCCCCGAGCAGGTTGGCTCTCTGGTTTTGTGCAATCCGGCACCCGGCGTCGATCCGAGCCGCGCCGCGGCGCTCGACGAGCGCGCGGCGTTCGCCATGCGCGAAGGCATGCGCGCCTCGCTGCCAACGACGCTTGCCATTTCGTATCCGGAGCACCTCGGCGAACATGCCGCTTACGAGGCGTATCGCGGCCGCTATCTCGCCAACGATCCG
>JASHXZ010000172.1 GCA_030043285.1 Xanthobacteraceae bacterium
GCGGCTGACGCGGCCGAGACAGATCGTCACAGTTATCGGCGACGCCGTGCGCGCCGGCAAAAGTAAACAAGCCATAACCAGCGCATTCGAGGCGGCGCTGCTGGGGAAGAGTTCGTAAGCAGGCTACAAGCCTCGCGCTTCTTGCGATATGGTCGCCGCCATGGAGACTGCCGCGAAACTCCATCTCGATCAGGTCAGCATGACCTTCAACACGCCGGCCGGCCCGCTGGTGGCGCTGGCGCCGACGACACTCGCGGTTGTCCCCGGCCGCTTGATCAGCCTGATCGGGCCGCGCGGCTGCGGCAAAAGCACGATCTTCAACATCCTCGCTGGTGTGTTGCGGCCGACCGCCGGCCGCGTCGTGATCGACGGAGTCGACTCGACCGGCATCACCGGCCGGGTCGGCTACATGCTGAAGAGAGATTTGCTGTTGCCTTGGCGCAGCGTGCTTGACAACGTCGTTCTCGGCATGGAAGCGCGAGGCTTGTCGCTCCGGGAAGCGCGCCATCGCGCGCTGCCGTTATTACGCCGCTACGGTCTTGCCGGATTCGAAAACCTCCATCCCAACGCGCTGTCGGGCGACATGCGCCAGCGCGTAGCGCTGCTGCGCACGCTGTTATGCGGCACCGACGTGATCCTGCTCGATGAGCCGTTCGCGGCGTTCGATGCAGAGACCAAACTCGCCATGCAGGACTGGTTGCTCGACCTGTGGGCCGATTTCGGCAAGACGGCTTTGTTCGTCACACGCGACGTCGACGAAGCGATTTATCTGTCTGACGAAGTCTGCGTGATGGCGACAGGTCCCGGCCGCATTGCCGAGACCATCGCGGTGCCGATCGCGCGACCGCGACAGCGGCACGATGTCCTGGCGCCGGAATTCATCGCCATCAAGGAGCGCTGCCTGGAGCTTCTGGCGGTCGATCACAATCCGGTCGGCGAGGCGGCCTGATCTGCGCATCACTCATCGCGCGGCACGCGGTAACGCCTGTTGGAAAGAAGCGGCGCGATCTGAACGGCCGATGACGCGAATCCTCGCGTTATCCGGGCTACATCCGGCACAGCACTTGCAGTATGATCGCCATCATGGCCGCCGCCGCAAAGCTTCGCCTCGATCAGGTCAGCATGAGCTTCGACACGCCGGCCGGTCCGTTTGCTGCGCTCGCCCCAGTGACGCTTGCCATACCGCAGGGCCGCTTTATCAGCCTGATCGGACCGTCCGGCTGCGGCAAAAGCACGATCTTCAACATCGTCGCCGGCTTGTTACAGCCGAGCGGCGGCCGCGTCTTCATCGACGGCGTCGACGCAACGGGTACCATCGGCCGCGTCGGCTACATGCTGCAGAAGGACCTGCTGCTGCCCTGGCGCACGGTACTCGACAACGTCGTTCTCGGCATGGAGATGCAGGGCGTACCGCTCAAGGCGGCGCGCGAGCGCGCCTTGCCGCTGCTTCGGCGCTACGGGCTTTCCGGTTTCGAATACCTTCATCCCAATGCGCTGTCCGGCGGCATGCGCCAGCGCGCCGCCTTGTTGCGCACGCTCCTTTTCGACACCGATATCATGCTGCTCGACGAGCCGTTCGGCGCGCTCGACGCCCAGACCAAGTCGCATATGCAGGAATGGCTGCTGCAGCTATGGGGTGATTTCGAAAAGACGGTGGTGTTCGTCACCCATGATGTCGAGGAGGCCATCTATCTGTCCGATCAGGTGTATGTGATGGCGACCCGACCCGGGCGGCTCATTGAAACGATCCCGGTGCCGATCGAGCGGCCGCGGCAGCGTGCGGTGACGCTCAGCCGCGAGTTCCTCGCCATCAAGGAGCGCTGCATGAATCTTTTGTCCGAAGCGCACAAGTCCGCGCTCGAGCAGGCGGCTTAAGATGGCGTTGCCGGCATGACCGCTCAGGACACATCGCACGCCGGCGCGCCCCTCGATCTTGCATCCCCGGCGGCCGCACCGCCGGCGAAAGAAATTCGACGTTTGCCGGTGCGAAAGGATTGGCCGCTCGGCTTCATCATTGCAATTCAAGTCGGCATCCTCGTCGTAGCCGTGGCGCTATGGCAAGCCGGAGCAGATCACGGCTGGATCGACGGCTTCTTCTGGTCGAAGCCGAGCGATGTCTACGCAACACTGATCAAATTCTTCGCGGGCGGCGATGCTTGGACCGACATCGAATACACGTTCGGCTCGACCATTCTGGGCTTTTTCCTCGGCACTGCGGCGGGCTCGCTGTTCGGCCTGTCGTTCTGGTGGTCGCGCAACTACGCGGCGGTCGCGCAGCCCTACATGATCTGCTTCCACTCGCTGCCGAAGCTGGCGCTGGCGCCGTTGGTCATCCTGATCTTCGGGCTTGGTCTCGCCTCGAAAGTTGCGATTGCGACCGCGCTGACCATTATCGTCTCGGCGCTGACGACCTATGCGGGCGTCAAGGCACTCGATGCCGACCAGGAACGGCTGTTCTATTCGCTGGGCGCCAGCCGCATGCAGGTGTTTCGCAAGCTGGTGGTGCCGTACTGCCTGCCCTGGATCATTTCGGTGCTGCGGGTCAATATCGGACTGGCGCTGACCGGCGCCATCGTCGGCGAGTTCATCGCTTCGCAGCACGGGCTGGGCCGCGCCATACTGTATGCCGGAAATACCTACGACATCGCGCTGGTCTGGGTGGCGGCGCTGGTGCTGTCGACACTCGCCGTGCTCATGTACGCGGCCGTCTCCTGGCTCGAGCACATCTTGCGCAAAGGCATAAAGCAGTAGGCCAGAAAGGGCATTGTCGCGCCCCTATCAGACGAGGTTGTCATGAGCATATGGGGATTAGACAGGCGCAGGCTTTTGACTTCGAGCGCAGCCGCTGCGGCTGCGGTGATTGCGCGCCCGTATGTCGCCCGGGCGGCTGCCACGGAGGTGCTGATTGCCGAGCCGGTTCACGGCACCGGCTATCTGCCGCTCTACATCGGCATGGCAAAGAATCTTTTCGAGGACGTGACCGTCAAGATCGTGACCATCGAGACCGGCGCCGGCCACGCCAATGCGGTGCTGTCCGGCCAGGCTTTCGCCTTCATTGGCGGGCCGGAGCATTGCGCCTTTGCCAAGACCAAAGGCGCCGAGCTGCGCTCGGTGGTCAACTGCGTCGACCGCGGCAACGTCTATTATTGCGTGGCGAAAGGACTGGAGCCGCAAAATGACGATTGGACCAGCTACTTCAAAGGCAAGACGATCGCCACCAGCGGCTACGGCGGCACGCCGAACTCCATCACGCGCTATCTGTTGAAAGAGTGGAAGCTCGATGCCACCAAGGACGTGACGTTGATCGAGACTGCCAACTCGGCAATCCTGCCGATCGTCAAGGCCAAGCGGGCCGAGATCGGTTGCACGACGGAGCCGTTTGTTACCCAGGGCGTGCGTAACGGCGTCTGGGATGAGCCGATCATCAACATTCCCAAAATGATGGGCCCGTACGCCTATTCGACCTTCAATGTGCGACTCGATTCGATCCAGAAGACACCCGAGCTGGTGCGCGGCTTCGTGCGCGGCATGATGAAATCGCTGAAATTTGTCGACCAAAACCACGACGAGTCGGCCGAACTCGCCAAGAAGCAGTTCCCCACCATGGCGCTCGACGATCTGAAAGCGACGCTCGGCCGCTCGTTCGCCGACGACATGTGGAGCAAGGACGGCGTCATCAGCCGCGCCTCGTGGGACACCGCGAAATCCGTCGTCATGGGTGCTGGCATCCTCAAGACCGACGTCACATACGACGAGATCATCGACATGAGCTTCGTCGACAAGCTCAAGGCAACTCTGTAAAGAAGTCAGGGAAGGAAACTGCACCATGTCCGAACCGATCTGGAACAAATTTCTGACCGAACGCGACAAGGCGGTGTTCGGCACCTCCGGCTACGGCGCGCGCGGCGGCTTCGGCAAGCGCCCGGCGCTGTTGATCATCGACGTCAACTGGGCGTTCTGCGGCGACCGGCCGGAGCCGATCCTCGAATCGATCAAGCGCTGGCGCAATTCCTGCGGCGAGGACGCCTGGACCGCACTGCCCTACATCCGCTCGCTGATCGACAAGTGTCATGAGAAAGGCGTGCCGGTCATGTACACGACCGGCGTGCGCCGCGAGGACAACTGGGATTCCGGATCGTGGGCGTGGAAGAACTCGCGCAACGAGGAAGATCGCGGCACCATCGTGACCAATCTCGACGGCAACGAGATCGTCACCCCGATCGCACCGGCCCCGCAGGATATCGTGGTGCTCAAGCAGAAGCCTTCCGGCTTCTTCGGCACCAACATGGCGAGCTACCTGACGCTGCTCGGCTGCGACAGCGTCATCGTCACCGGCACCACCACGTCGGGCTGCGTGCGCGCCACCGTGCTCGACGCCTTCAGCCTGAACTACCGCATCGCACTCGCCGAAGAGGGCTGCTTCGACCGCTCGCAGGCGAGCCACGCCATCAATCTGTGCGACATGAACGCAAAATATGCCGACGTGGTGAAGACCTCGGAAGTGCTGACCTTTCTCGACACGCTGCCCGCCGGCATGTACGACCTGCCGAAAGGCTCGGCGCCGGCAGCGCGCGAGCAGCAACAAAAACGCGCCGCAAATTTTTGATCGACTTTCGAGTAGGCCGCCCGAGCAAAGCACCGCGCGAATGCTCAGGGCGGCAGGCCCATTCAAGCGGACGGAGAACCCGACATGGCTATGCCCTTCGCCAGCACGCAGGCGCCCGGCGTGTATCGTCTCAAACTCGGCGCATTCGAGGTCACGGTGCTCAGTGATGGCAATCTCGCCATCGATCGCAACCTGTTCGCCGGCGATGCGGCGGGCTGCGACCAGCTCCTGGACAAGGCCTTTTTGCCCGCGGGAGCGGTGCCGACCTGCGTCAATGACTGGCTGGTCAACACCGGCGACAAGCTCATTCTGGTGGATGCCGGCGCCGGCGGCTCATTTGCTCCGACGTTGGGAAAGATGCACGGCAACCTTGCGGTTGCCGGCGTCGATCCGCGCGCCATCGATAGCGTCGTCATCACCCACATGCATCCCGATCACATTCCCGGCCTGCTCGCCAAGGACGGCAGCATGATGTTCCCGAACGCGGTCGTGCACGTCAACGCCGACGAATACGCG
>JASHXZ010000173.1 GCA_030043285.1 Xanthobacteraceae bacterium
GGCCGGTAGCGACGCCACATGCTTGGTCACGGCCCTGGACGGCGCCTTGGCCAGCGCGATCGCCTGCGGGACATTTTTTGGCACACTGCCGTCGGCGATGACCGGAGCGGTCCGCCGCGCCGAAGCCAAGCGGATGTTGGCATCGATCAGGGCGCGCATATGGGCGTCGCGCTCGAATGCGGAGCGGCCGCCAAGCACCACGCCAACGATGAAGCGGCCGTCGCGGTGCACCGAGGTGATGAGATTGAAGCCGGAAGCCCGGGTAAAGCCGGTCTTGATGCCGTCCACGCCGGCCACCGAACCGAGCAGGTGATTGTGCCCGCGAATGGTGCGGCCGCGGAAGACGAAAGAGGTGGTGGAGAAGAACCGGTAGAGGCGCGGGAAACGATCCTGGATCGCCCTCCCGAGCAGCGCCTCGTCCCGCGCGGTGGTGATCTGGTCGTCATCCGGCAGCCCGGAGGCGTTGACATAAGTGGTGTGGCCCATGCCGAGCGCGTGGGCCTTTTGCGTCATCTGCGCCGCAAAAGCCTCTTCGCTGCCGCCGAGATTTTCGGCGATGACGACTGCAGCATCGTTGGCCGACTTGGTGACGATGGACTTGATGGCGTCTTCGACCGCGATGGTCTGCCCAGGCTGCAGCCCGAGCTTGGTCGGTGCCTGCTCAGCCGCGTGCTCCGATACCTTGAGCGGCGTGTCGAGCCGGATTTTGCCGGCATCGAGCTGCTCGAACAGCAGGTAGAGCGTCATCACCTTGGTCAGCGAGGCCGGGTGGCGCAACGCATCCGGATTGGACTCCTCCAGCACCGCGCCGCTGTTGCCGTCCATGACGATCGAGGCGGTCGGGGGCGAGTAGCCACCGACTTCACTGGAATGGCTGTGCCGAACATGATCCGCGACACGGACGTGCACGCGGGTATGGTGAGAATGATGCCGCGCGTCGGCCGCGTCGGTGGTGAAGGTGAGAGCCGCGGCGACCGCGGCAAGAACCACAATGCAGCTGCGAAGCCCGTGCCGGGCTTCGGTCCTTGCCCAACCCATTGCACCCCGTCCCTGAACTCTACAGAGCCCGCGCTTTTGGGGCTCACCCCTTTTTCACCCTTCGGGACGGTGCATCTCCCGCGATGGCGGCCGGGCCGAGAACCCGATTCGTCACTCGCGCAAGAGAGGCCTAACCCCCCGAACTCACAACCGGTCGCCCCAGCCTCCGCGCCGCGGCGGTTAGGGTGGGACCGGCCAACCACGCTAGGCGGACGTGCTTGCCAAAGCGTTAAGTCGGCGCGCGTCGGCTTTGGATGCAGCGCTTTGACGCCATTGCATTTTGTGCCCCGCACCATAGCTACGGTTGACGCCGGAAAAGGCCTTTTCAAGGCAGTCGGCCCTCGCCCCTTAACCGTAGCAGCCGATACGCAAGCCTCGGCAGAAGGTTGAGCATGACCAGCCAAGACACGGAAAAGTCCGGTAAAGCGGCCTTCGATACGGCGCTCAACGCGCTCGGCGTCTGGACCAAGGGCGCCCAGGCCATGACCGTCGAAGTCATCGATTACACCAGGAAGTCCGCTGAATCCTCTGCGGACGCATGGGAAAAGCTTCTCGGCGCCAAGAGTCTGGACGGTGCCTTCGCGGTGCAGAGCGAGTTCGCGCGGTCGTTCTATGAGGGCTTTGTCGCCGAGGCCACCAAGCTCGGCGAAATCTATGTCGAACATGCCCGGGAAGCCTACGCACCGATGCAAGCGGCTTTCGCCGAGCCCGCGCGCTAGTGCTTGGCGTCCGCTTTCGGGTCGCGGCGCGGTCAACCGTTGTCACAATCGCTCTCGCTTGCACCGGCGAGTGGGGCGCGCAACCAGTATCCGACTTCGCCGTTGTCACGACTCGGCCGCGGTCTGGAGCCGCGCCGCTGAAAATTGACCCGCTGCGCCGGATCGATTGTCATAATTTCGGAGTTGCCATCGTGGCGACAGCGTTGCCCCAAATCGGGCGCGCGAAAAGCGCAGTGGAGCAATGCCAAGCGGTCGATCGATGCTCCTGGTGTGGCTTATTCGATCTGGAACGCGATGAGCTTGATCACTATGATAGTGTATCGGGAGCGCGGAAGGCAGGAGCCGTCAGCGATCCCTTGGGGGGCCCGGATAACGGGCAAGTGCGCACGATAGACGTCAAATGCAACCGAACAGCCACACCATGCATCGCCCGCCCGCCATGGCCGACGACGACCGCCGGCGCAAAGGCGATCAGAACGGCCCCGGCACCTCCGTCATCACCAAGACGCGGCCGCAGACCAAGCGGCCCAATCTCTATCGCGTCCTCCTGCTCAACGACGACTACACGCCGATGGAGTTCGTGGTTCATGTGCTCGAGCGGTTCTTCAACAAGGACCATGACGCGGCGCAGCGCATCATGATGCATGTCCACCAACATGGCATCGGCGAGTGCGGCGTCTTCACCTACGAGGTCGCCGAGACAAAAGTGACGCAGGTCATGGACTTTGCCCGAAAACATCAGCATCCTTTGCAGTGCATCATGGAGAAGAAGTGATTCCCGGGGGAGGGGCCGTCCAGTTCAGATAAACAGATGAAGAGATTCTGAAATGCCAACGTTCTCACGCAGCCTCGAACAGTCGCTCCACCGGGCGCTCGCGCTCGCCAACGAGCGGCATCATGAATATGCCACGCTCGAGCACCTCCTCCTGGCGCTGATCGAGGACCAGGACGCGGCGGCCGTGATGCGGGCCTGCAACGTCGACCTGGAGAAGCTGCGTCGCAGTCTCGTCGCCTATCTGGAATCCGAACTCGACAACCTCGTCACCGACGGCGCGGAGGACTCCAAGCCGACCGCCGGCTTCCAGCGCGTCATCCAGCGCGCCGTGATCCACGTGCAGTCGTCCGGCCGCGAGGAAGTCACCGGCGCCAACGTCCTGGTCGCCATCTTCGCCGAGCGCGAGAGCCATGCCGCGTATTTCCTGCAGGAGCAGGACATGACGCGCTACGATGCGGTCAATTACATCAGCCACGGCATCGCCAAACGGCCGGGCATGTCGGAAGCCCGCCCGGTGCGCGGTTCCGAAGAGGAGAACGACACGAAACCGGGCGACGAGCAGAAGAAGAAGGTCGACGCACTCGATGCCTATTGCGTGAACCTCAACAAGAAGGCGCGCGAAGGCAAGATCGATCCGCTGATCGGCCGTGAATCCGAGATCAACCGCACCATCCAGGTGCTGTGCCGGCGGCAGAAGAACAATCCGCTGTTCGTCGGCGAGGCCGGCGTCGGCAAGACTGCGATCGCCGAAGGCTTGGCGCGCCGCATCGTGCATGGCGAAGTGCCGGACGTGCTGCGCAACGCTACCGTGTTCGCGCTCGACATGGGCACGCTGCTCGCGGGCACCCGCTATCGCGGCGACTTCGAGGAGCGGCTCAAGCAGGTCATAAAGGAGCTGGAAGGCTATCCGGGCGCCATCCTGTTCATCGACGAAATCCACACCGTGATCGGCGCCGGCGCCACCTCGGGCGGCGCCATGGACGCCTCGAACCTGCTCAAGCCGGCGCTCGCTTCCGGCACGGTGCGCTGCATCGGCTCGACCACCTATAAAGAGTACCGGCAGTACTTCGAGAAGGACCGCGCGCTGGTGCGCCGCTTCCAGAAGATCGACGTCAATGAGCCGACCATTCCCGACGCGATCGAAATCCTCAAAGGGCTCAAGCCCTATTTCGAGGACTACCACAAGCTCCGCTACACCAACGAGGCGATCAAGGCGGCGGTCGAGCTGTCGTCGCGCTACATCCACGACCGCAAGCT
>JASHXZ010000174.1 GCA_030043285.1 Xanthobacteraceae bacterium
GGGAGCCATTCCAGTGCCGCTGTGCAGTTCGAACGCCAGGGCTATTTCTGCCCCGACTTGGACTCAACGCCCGAACGCCTGGTGTTCAATCGCACCGTCGGTCTACGCGACAGCTGGGCCAAGATCGCCGGCAGCTGAGTTGTCCCGTTTCGGTTTTGTTCCGGCTCCGCCGCTCGCTCTGGTCGTGTAGGCTTTCGCCTCCGTTGAAGCGCGCGGGGGCGCGCAGTGACATACGAAAACACTCCGCAAGCGCGAGCACCGAGCCGAGCCCGGACTTGGCCGATCGGCGGCGCACGCCCGCTTGCCGGGACGGCGCCGCCGCACAGCGGCTTTCTGATCGGCGCGCAGCTCCGCAAATGGGCAGCGGCGGAAATCGCGACCGGACGGCTGTTTCCCTGGCTCGCCGTCGGTTTCGGCTTTGGCATCGTCCTTTACTTCACCGCGGACCGTGAGCCGATGTGGTGGGCGCCGACGGCGCTGGCCGTGGCGTTCGCTGCCGCCGCGGTGCTGTCGCGGCGCCACGCCGGCGGCTTCGTTCTGGCGCTCGGTCTGTTCGCCATCGCCGCCGGCTTTGCTGTCGCCACCATCCATACCGCGCGCATTGCGCATTCTGTTTTGCGCTTCCCGGCCTCCAGCGTCACCGTCGCCGGCTTTGTCGAGTTGCGCGAGGAGAGCGAGCACACCGACCGCTTCGTGCTGCGCGTCGACCGCATCGAAGGCGCCCGCCTCGACGTCAAACCGCAGCGCGTGCGGCTGTCGGTCAAGCGCGGCATGGCGCCGGTGCCGGGCTCGTTCGTCGAGGTCAAGGCGACGCTCGACCCACCGCTGCAGCCGCTCGAGCCCGGCAGCTACGATTTTGCGCGCGACCTCTACTTTCAGGAGATCGGCGCATCGGGTTTCGTGCGCGGCGCCATCACTGTGCTGGCGCCGCCCGCGGCGCCAAATGTGCTGCGCCGTGCCGACGCGTTCGTGCAAAGACTGCGCGACGCAATCGATGCCCGCATTCGCGCCGTGCTTCCCGGCGACGAGGGCGCCATCGCCGCGATGCTGATCAACGGCCGGCGCGACGCCATCGATCCGCACCTCTACGACGCCATGTTCGTGTCCGGCATCGGCCACGTGCTGTCGATCTCCGGCTATCACATGGCGGTGGTCGCCGGCGTGATTTTTTTCATCTTCCGCGCGCTCCTGGCGCTGATCCCGGGCTTGCGCGACCGCGCCCCGATAAAAAAATGGGCGGCCTTCGCGGCGTTCATCATCACCGCGTTCTATCTCGTGCTGTCCGGCAACCAGGTGGCGACGCAGCGTTCGTTCATCATGATCGCGGTGGTGCTGATCGGGGTGATGCTGGATCGGCCGACGCTGACCATGCGCACCGTCACCATCGCGGCGCTGATCGTGCTGTTGTTCGCGCCGCAATCAGTGGTACATCCGAGCTTTCAGATGTCGTTTGCGGCAACCTTGGCGCTGATCGCCGGCTATGAGCGCGGCGCACTGCGTATCAAGGCCGGCGCCGATTCCTCGCTCGGCGCTCGCGCCGCGTTGTGGGGCGTCAACGAGATCATCGCGCTCACCATCGCCTCGTTGCTCGCCGGCTTCGCCACCATGCCGTACGCCGCCTATCACTTTCATCGGCTGTCGCCGTATGGCGTCATCGCCAATTTGCTCGCCATGCCGGTGGTCTCCGCCTGGGTCATGCCGATGGGCATTTTGGGCGTGGTGGCGATGCCGTTTGGCTTCGACGGCGAGTGCTGGCGGCAGATGGGTTACGGCATCGAGTGGATGGATTGGGTGGCGCTGTGGGTGGCGAGCCTGCCCGGCGCTTACGGCCGCGTTGCGCTGTTCGGCACCGGGCCGCTTCTGTTCGCGACCGCGGGGCTGCTCGTCATGGCGCTGTTCAAGACGCCGCTGCGCTGGAGCGGCGCGGCGCTGGTCATGGTCGCGGTGATCGTGGCCGCGCGCACGCCGCGCCCGGACGTGCTGGTCGCGTCCGACGGCCGCGCCATTGCGGTGCGCGGCGCCGACGGCAGGCTATCGTTCCATCGGACCGGCAGCGACAGTTTTGCGATTCGCGAATGGCTCGCCGCGGATGCCGACGGCCGCGACGTGCGCGACGGCTCGCTCGGCGCCGGCATCGCATGCGATCCGGCTGGCTGCATCGGCCGCCTCGCCGACGGCGGGCTGGTCAGCTACGCGCTTTCACCGGCCGCGTTCGCGGAGGATTGCGCGCGCGCAAAAATCATTGTGGCCTATAACGATCCGCCGCCCGACTGCGCCGCCATGGTGATCGGACGCTACGATTGGCGCACACGCGGCGCGCTCGTTCTGCGCCGAACCAATGATGGCTTCGTTATGGATTCGGTCCGGCCACCGTATTTCGATCGCCCCTGGGCGCCGGCACCGCCTGCGCCGCGTTCATCGTTCGGCAGCACCGCGGCGCCCGCTGACGCCACGCCGCGGCCGCAAGATCTCGAAGCGGATCAGTAAAAGCCCTGACGGTTTAGCTTGCGGCCGGGATCCCCACCTTAATCCTCCCCCTTTTAGGGGGAGGAAATAGAAGGGCGGCACCTGAACTCGTTGGCTCATTGCGACACGTTCACCGCGCATGCCGCTTGCGCTTCTCTCCCCCTGAAAGGGGGAGCGATAGAGTGGGGGGCGCGGGCCGCGCGCAGAGCGAAAAAAGCTGATCTCAATACCTTCGGAACAATCCCACCAGCTTGCCCTGAATGCGCACGCGGTTGGGCGGCAGGATGCGCACCTCGTAAGCGGTGTTGGCCGGCTCGAGCGCGATCGAGGCGCCGCGGCGACGAAAGCGCTTGAGCGTCGCCTCCTCGTCGTCGATCAGCGCGACGACAATGTCGCCGGTGTCGGCGGCTTCGGTGCGCTTAAGGAGCGCGATGTCGCCATCCAGAATGCCGGCCTCGATCATCGAATCGCCACGCACTTCGAGGGCGAAGTGCTCGCCGGTGGAGAGCATATCCGGCGGCATGTTGATGGTGTGACTGCGGGTCTGGATCGCTTCGATCGGCGTGCCCGCCGCAATGCGGCCCATCACCGGCACCGCCACCGGCCTGCCGCCCTCCTCGTCGGATGCGGTCCGCACGCGGCCCAAATTGCCCTCGATGACGCTGGGCGTGAAGCCGCGGGTGCGGGCCGAGCCCATGCCGTGCGCCACTGATTCGGGCAGCTTGATCACCTCGATGGCGCGCGCCCGATTCGGCAGCCGGCGGATGAAGCCGCGTTCTTCCAGCGCCGTGATCAGCCGGTGGATGCCGGATTTGGAGCGCAGGTCGAGCGCGTCCTTCATCTCGTCGAATGACGGCGGCACGCCTGCTTCCTTCAGGCGCTCGTGGATGAATCGCAACAACTCGGCTTGCTTGCGCGTGAGCATCGGCGCTTCCTCTTTCGCTTCCTCTTAAAGGACCCTGGGGACGCTTCGACTGCACCGAGTCGAAACAAATCATGAACGGACACTATCCGTTCCATATGTGTTCCGCAAGCATTTAATTTGAAGTGAAGAAACGCCAGGACCGCGCCAAGGAACTTTTAGGCGTTGCGAATCTGGCGCTTCAACTTTGGCGGTCCGATCGCGAGCTGCTACTGATCACCATCACTAACGCGTGCGGAAAGCCCGGGGCCTTCGCTCCGGGCTTCCCGCATGACCGCCGCGCTCGGCTCCAGCCTGATGGGCCGCGCCGAGGAGCTTTTAGGGTTGCGATCGGATCGCTGAAGCTACCCACGGCGCCTTACACGAAACCGGCAAGCATTTGATTCAGCTTCGGTGTTGAGCAATGCGGCCGATGCAACCACGGGACGACGCCTGAATGTTTCCTAGTGTTGCCCGCTAGAGACACCGATTCTGCACCCTTTCGGGTTACACCCTCACCAGTTCTCATACCCACAGGGGGTTGCCATGAAGAAGCTGTTGCTGTCGTCCTTGGCTGGCCTGATTTTGACCACCGGTTCGGCGCTCGCCGCCGACCTCGGCATGCCGGCCAAAGCGCCGTACGCTCCACCGGCTCCTGCCGTCAGTTGGACAGGTTGCTACATCGACGCCGGGGTCGGCTACGGCATGGCGAATGTCACACACCATGTCGACATCACCGGTATTGGTCCGCTCACAAGTGACGTCAATTCGGGCGCAGAAGGCTGGCTCGGCCGTGTCGGCGGCGGTTGCGACTATCAAATGTCCCGCTTTGTCGTCGGTGTGTTCGGGGATTACGACTTCTCGAATATCAATGGGACATGGTCCGATCCGCTCATAGTGTCGGGCACCGGAAACAACTCGAGCGCTTGGGCTGTCGGCGGTCGCCTCGGTTACTTGGTCACTCCCTCGCTCTTGACCTACGTTGATGGCGGCTACACCCAGATGACTTCCGACCAGGTAAACCTCAATGGCGCTATCCCATTGGTTGGTATTGTCGGCCCGAGTGGTCTTGCCATTCCGTCTAATACCTTCAGCGGGTGGTTCATCGGCGGTGGCACGGAATACGCTCTGACCGGAATTCTGCCGATCAACGGGCTGTTCTGGCGGACCGAGTATCGCTACTCGCGATTCGACAGCGCCGATCTTCCAATAAATTGTGTTTCTGCAGGCGGCCTTTGCCCCGGCGCGATCGGTGCCACAGGCTTGACCGAGCACGTGCAGCAAAATCAACAAACGATCACCAGCGGCGTCGTGTGGCGCTTCAACTTCGGCGGCCCGGTCGCGGCACGCTACTGATCGGCACCAGCCACACACGTGAAAGAAAAGCCCGGGGCGAGCGCTCCGGGCTTTTTGCATTGAGTGCTGCGCTCTGCCCGACAATCGCATGATCGAACATTGCTCGCCGGCTTTCGCTGACGGCAGGATGCATCGTCATCGGATTGTTACATGCGAACGGCCCGCGAATCCTTCCGCGTGTTGCCGTTGGGAGACAGTTCCCCAATACCCTCATGGGTTAAGATCGATTCCAGGTACCCGGTATACGGTACCTGGGGGATGTGCCTTGAAGAAGCTCTTGTTGTCTCTGTTGGCTGGCTTGATCCTGGCTACGAGTTCGGCGTTCGCGGCAGATCTCGCGACGCCTGCGCCTGTGTACAAAGCGCCTCCGCCACCTCCGCCACCGGTCGCGAGCTGGACCGGCTGCTACCTCGATGGCGGCGCCGGCTATGGCCTTTTCAATCAGGATCACAGCACGAGCGGCCCGGCTGGCGGGTCCACAGTCACGACGACCGATGGAGGCCGCGGTTGGCTCGGCAGGTTCGGCGGCGGCTGCGACTATCAAACTCCGCTGTTCAACAATCGCCTCGTCGTCGGGGTTTTCGGCGATTACGATTTCATGGACCTGACGGGCAGCAACACGCCTGACGTGATCAACATGCCGACCGGCTCGCCTTCGACCTTCCCCACCCAAGAAACCGAAGCCGCGTATGTCGGCGGCCGGATCGGTTATCTGGTCAATCCGGCGCTCTTGACCTACGTCGATGGCGGCTGGACCACGACGCACTTCTCGAATTCACCAGTCATTACCACCGCATTCGGCAACGCGACCGGCACGGGGTGGCCGAACTATTCGCCGCAGGGTTGGTTCCTCGGCGGCGGCTACGAATACGCCCTCAACTACGATTGGCTGCCCATCCACGGCCTGTTCTGGCGCACCGAGTATCGGTTTTCCCAATACAACAGCAGTGACCTTAGATTAATCGGCCGGGCCGGTGGCGTACCGGGTGGCGATGTGGAGCATGTAACGCCCTACGTTCAGACCATTACGTCATCACTGGTGTGGCGCTTCAACTTCGGCGGCCCGCTCGCGAGCGCGGATGCCCGTCCTGCGCTGGCCTACAAGGCTCCGCCGGCGCCACCGCCTCCGGCGCTGAGCTGGACCGGCTGCTATGTCGATGCCGGCGGCGGCTACGGCCTGTTGAATCAGGACCACAACACGACGGGGCCTGGCTTTGCTAC
This sequence comes from Xanthobacteraceae bacterium, assembly GCA_030043285.1. GTDB lineage: Bacteria > Pseudomonadota > Alphaproteobacteria > Rhizobiales > Xanthobacteraceae > BOG-931. Next base: position 5,945 of record JASHXZ010000174.1, read on the forward strand.
CGTGACCATCACCGATGCGGGACGGGGCTGGGTCGGCAGGGTCGGCGGCGGCTGCGACTATCAGACTCCACTGTTCAACAATCGCGTCGTCGCCGGCGTTTTCGGCGATTACGACTTCATGAACCTGACAGGGAGCAACTCGCCCGAGCTGATCAGTCTGGCTACAGGTACGACTGTCACGTCCAACGCCAAAGAGACGAACGCCGCGTATGTCGGCGGCCGAATCGGTTACCTGGTCACCCCGTCGCTGCTGAGCTATGCCAACGGTGGCTATACGCAGACGCGTTTCGACCCAATGACCTTATTCTCGACGGCCGCTGGTATCGCGCTGCCGAGTTCCCCAACTATCCCCGGCCAAACCTATACCGGTTGGTTCCTCGGCGGCGGAGCCGAATATGCGCTGTCCGGTATCGTTCCGATCAACGGACTATTCTGGCGCAGCGAGTATCGGTTGGCGAGCTACAATAAGAGCGATGCGCAATTGATCGCAGCATCCGGTGCGCCGAGCGCGGACGTCGAGCACATAACGCCGTACGTGCAAACAGTCACCAGCGGGCTGGTCTGGCGGTTCAATTTCGGCGGACCGATCGCGGCCCGCTACTGATCGGCATGGCCTGCACATGCAAAAGCCCGGGGCGAATGCTCTGGGCTTTTTGCATTGAGCAATGCGCTCAGCGCGGCAACCGCATGATCGTACATGGCGCGCCGGCTTTCGCCGGCGGCGCGTGCGCCTCGCGGATGACAAGGCAATCGGCCTTGGCGAGCGGCGTCATCATCGAGCTGTCCTGAACGGGGAAGGGGGTGGCGACCGCACCGCCGTCGCCGTCGCGCAACGATGCGCGCAAATAATCGGCGCGCTCGTCGTTTTCGGGCAGATCGCAGCCGAGCCGCACGGTCTCGGTCGGCGTCACAAGATCGTGGCGCCCGCACAGCAGACGAATGAGCGGCACCAGAAACAGGAACGCGCACACGTACGACGACACCGGATTGCCAGGAAGGCCGAGCACCGCCATGGCGCCGAGCCGGCCGTGCATCAGCGGACGGCCCGGCCGCATCGCCACCTTCCAGAACGACAGCGCCATGCCTTCCTTGGCGAACGCGGACTGGACCAGATCGTATTCGCCGACCGAGGCGCCGCCGGTGGTGAGCAGGATATCGGCATCGCGCGCGCGCGCCTCGCGCACTGCGGCTGCAGTCTCGTCGAGCTTGTCGCCGACCACGCCGAGATCGATAACCTCGGCGCCTTCGGCGCGCGCGAGCGCGGCAAGCGCAAAACCGTTGGAATAGACGATCTGTCCCGGCCCCGGCTCCATGCCCGGCGCGACCAGCTCGTCGCCGGTTGCGAACATCGCGAGCTTCGGCCGGCGATGCACCGGTAGCAATGGATGGTTCATGCCGGCGGCAAGCTGCAGGTCGCGCGCGGTGAGGCGATGGCCTTTGGCCAGCAGCACGTCGCCGGCGCGAAAATCGAGCCCCTGGACGCGGACGTTGCGGCCCTTACTGCTCGGCTTCTCGATTTCGACCAAGCCGCCATCGAGCTTCTTGGTCACTTCCTGGACCACGACGGCGTCGGCGCCCGATGGCACCACGCCGCCGGTAAAGATGCGCGCCGCCTCGCCGGCACCGACCGTCGCTTTGAACGGCCGCCCGGCGGCGACTTCGCCGATGACTCTCAGGCGCACCGGCGCGCCGGCGACGTCGGCCGCGCGCACCGCATAGCCATCCATGGCCGACATGTCTGCCGGCGGCTGGGTGCGGCGTGCTTTGAGATCGTAGGCCAGCAC
>JASHXZ010000175.1 GCA_030043285.1 Xanthobacteraceae bacterium
GAGATCGCGCTTGCCGATCGCATCATTACGCTGCCGGTCAATCCCGCTTTCGCCTCGCTCAACCTGGCGCAAGCCGTCGTCATCGTCGCCTACGAGTGGTTCAAGCGCGAAAGCGCAGGCAGGCTGCCTTTCGGCATGCCGCAGAAATCGGCGCCGGCGCCGAAACAGCAACTGCTCGCTTTCTTTGCTTCGCTCGAACGCGAGCTGGAGAAGGTCGAATTCTTCCGGCCGCCGGACAAGCGCGAGACCATGCAGATCAACCTGCGCAATATTTTCGCGCGCATGGCGCCGACGCAGCAGGACATCCAGACCCTGCATGGGGTGATCATGGCGATCGTCGAAGGGCGCAAGGGTCCGGCGCGCGGCGGCGTGCTCGACGGCGAAGAGGCCGAAATGCTGCGCGCGCTCATCGCCGAGCGCGGCGCCGGCCGCGATGCGGCCTCGCAATCCCCGGCGCGCGGGCTGTCGCGCCTGCTGCGCCGCAACCCGACCGAGGCCGAGCGCAAGCTGTGGCAGGCGCTGGTCAACGATCGCCGCTTCGCCGGCCGCGGCTTCAAGCGGCAGACGCCGGTCGGCCAGCACATCTGCGATTTCGTGTCGTTTCCGCTGCGCCTGGTTATCGAGGTGGTGCCGCCGGACGAAAGCGCCGTGGCGGCCAAGGCGCGGGCCGACAAGTACGCTTGGCTAAAGGAGCGGGACTATAAGATTCTCGATCTGCCGGCAGACGCGATCGAGACTGATATGGTGGGGACGCTGGAGCGTATCGGGCGCGCCATCGGCGGCGATTGATCGCGGCGGATAGCGACAAGTTGAGACAATTTCTTACGGAACTTTGCGTTTTTTGCTGTCAAGGATGGGGAAGGCAGCCAAAGGATATCGCCATGCTTCGCCTCGTTCTGTCGAGTGCGCTGTTGTTGTGCGTCACCACGGCGTCGGCGCAGACCATCGTCATCAATCCAGACAAGAACCGCATGCAGCCGACTGCCACGGGCGAGCCGGTGCGCATATCCCTTTCGATGAGCATGTTCATCGCCGTGGCCGATGAGGACAGCGCGCAGGCGCTCAAGGTTCAGGAAGACGGCCGCCGGATGATCTATGAGTCGGCCGCGCACGAATGCGACCTGTTGCGCGCCACCATTGCGATCGATTGCCGGCTGGAATCGATCAATATCAATGTGCAGCGCGTGCCCAACAATCCGAACTTCAATCCGAACTTCACGCAGCGGCCCGGCTTTAATATCAACGGCAGCATGAACTACCGCATCGGCGTGAAGTAGCGCGCGGCGTTTACGCCTTCAGCGTTTTGAGCGCCGCCGCGGCGCCGGCGCGCAGCATGCCGAGATCGCTCGACACCGCGAGAAATTTGACGCCGCGCTTGGCCAAAGCCGCGGCGCGCTCGGCCGAATGGCAGTAGGCGCCCGGGATCTTTTTGGCCCGCTGCGCGCCAGCGATCATCTTGTCGAGATGCTCGTCGACCTCCTTCGACAGCGGATCGACCGACTTGCCGTCCGACAGCGCGATCGACAGGTCCGACGGACCGAGAAAGAAGCCGTCGATGCCTGGCGTGCCGATGATGGCCTCGAAATTCGCCAACGCCGTGCGGGTCTCGATCATGGCGAGCGTGATGATGTGGTCGTTGGCCTCGCGCAGATAGGTCTGCATGTCTGCCACGCCGCCGAGCGTCATGGCGCGATGGGGCCCCCAGCTGCGCTCGCCGATCGGCGGAAATTTCGCCGCCGCGGCGAAGGCGCGCGCATCGGCCGCCGTGTTGATCATGGGGGCGATGATGCCTTCGGCGCCGAAATCGAGCGAACGGCTCACCAGCGCAAAGTCGCCGAGCGGAACGCGCACGATCGGCGCTGCGCCGCCCTGGCGCACCGCGGCGACGCCGGCCAGGATGCCGCCGACGTCCCAGAGCCCGTGCTGGCTTTCGATCGTCACCGCGGCAAAGCCGTCGCGCGCCAGCGTTTCGGCAACGAGCGGATAGGGCAGGCCGCACCAGGCGGAAAACACGGTCTCGCCGGCGTGCAGGCGCTTGGCAAGCGTGAAGGCGGCAATGGTCATGGCGTCGCTTCCCCCAAAAAAAGTTCTGGTTCCTCAGCCCTAGCGGCCGGCCCTGATGTCGATGATGGCCTGGGCCATCAGCTCGGTCATGTGCCGGGCGATCTGGTGATCCGATTGCACGACGCCCTTGGCGTCGAAATCCTTGCGGATTTTGTGCATGACGTCGTGCGCCTCCGAATCCTCGAACGCCGACATTACGACCGACAAGGCGTAGCTGTCGGCTTCCGGACCTGACAGTCCGAGCTTTTCCGCGGCCCACAAGCCGAGCATCTTGTTGCGCCGCGCGGTGGCCTTGAAACGCAATTCCTCATCGTGCGCGAATTGCTGCTCGAACGCCTCTTCGCGCTTATCGAACGTGGTGGTCATGCCGAGCCTCGACGGAATAATTGGAACCGTACATCATCTCGCCGCCTTGCATAGCGAGCGTGTTCCGTCAAGGCAATGGTGTGCGGGCCAAACATCGCCGTTGCAGCGGCGCCCGCGCGGGTTTATGTCAATTGTACTCCGCGCCACCATCGGTTAGCTTTGCAGTCGCGGAGAGCCGCCGTGTTGAGTCGCGCCGCTATCCGCCGCCCGCCGCGGATCTCGAACCCGAACTGGAGCCACGGCAAGTCCAATGGATTTCACCAAGCAACGGTACACACCGATGAGCCGCCGTCGCCGCATCTATGAAGGCAAGGCGAAGGTCCTCTATGAGGGCCCGGAGCCTGGAACTCTGATTCAACACTTCAAGGACGACGCGACCGCCTTCAATGCGAAGAAGCACCAGGTGATCGAAGGCAAGGGCGTGCTGAACAACCGCATCTCCGAATATGTCTTTCAGCACCTCAACGACATCGGCGTGCCGACGCATTTCATCCGCCGGCTCAACATGCGCGAGCAGCTCATTCGCGAGGTCGAGATCATTCCGCTCGAAGTCTGCGTGCGCAACGTCGCCGCCGGCTCGCTGTCGAAGCGGCTCGGCATCGAAGAGGGCACGCAGCTGCCGCGATCGATCATCGAGTTCTATTACAAGAACGACCAGCTCAACGATCCG
>JASHXZ010000176.1 GCA_030043285.1 Xanthobacteraceae bacterium
ATTCACATCCGGGCGCGTGAGCGCCATCACGGTGACCGAAGCGACCATCGCCCGCATTCGAGAGTACGATCCGCTCCTGAATTCCTTCACCGCGATCACCGAGCAGCGCGCGCTTTCGCGCGCGCGGCAACTCGACGCCGCGCGCGCGGCGGGCAAGCACTCGGGTCCTCTTGCAGGCGTTCCATTCGCGGTCAAAAATTTGTTCGACGTCCAGGGGTCACCGACGCTCGCCGGCTCGAAGATCAATCGCGACGCGCCGCCGGCGACACGCGATGCGGCCCTTATCGAGGCGCTGGAGGCGGCCGGCGCAATCCTGGTCGGCGCCCTCAACATGGGCGAGTACGCCTACGACTTCACCGGCGAGAACATCCATGACGGCGCGTGCCATAACCCTCACGATCTCGAACGCATGAGCGGCGGCTCTTCGAGCGGCTCAGGCGCGGCGGTCGCGGGCGGCCTCGTTCCGTTGGCGCTCGGCTCCGACACCAATGGCTCGATCCGCGTGCCGGCTTCGCTGTGCGGGGTATTCGGCCTTAAGCCGACCTATGGGCGGCTGTCACGTGCGCGGACATTTCCATTCGTGACGAGCCTCGACCATCTCGGGCCGCTGGCGCGCACGGTTCGCGATCTCACGCTCGTCTACGACGTCATGCAGGAGCCAGATGCCGACGATCCGGTGTGCACCGATCGGGCGCCCGAACCGGTTTCTCCTGCCCTCGACCGCGGTGCCGAGGATTTGCGCGTTGCTGTCGCCGATGGCTATTTCAGGAGCGGCAACGCGGAGGCGCTCGCGGCGGTCGATCGCGTGGCGGCCGCACTCGGCGCCAATCGCGGCATCGCGCTGCCGCACGCCGAACGCGCCCGCGCCGCCGCCTTCGTCATTACCGCAAGCGAGAGTGCGGCGCTGCATCTCGATCGTCTGCGCGCCCGCGCGCGCGATTTCGATCCCGCGGTGCGCGACCGCCTGATCGCCGGCGCGCTGGCGCCGGCCGCGCTGGCAGTAAAAGCGCAGAAATTTCGCCGCTGGTATCGCGACGAAGTGCTCAAGCTGTTCGACGAGGTCGACGCCATCCTGGCGCCGGCTACTCCCTGCGCGGCGCCACTGATCGGGCAGCAGACGCTGACGGTGGGCGACGTCGAAATGCCGGTGCGCGCCAATCTCGGCCTGTACACCCAGCCGATCTCGTTTATCGGCCTGCCGGTGGTCGTCGTGCCGGTGCCGCTCGAGCCGCTGCCGATCGGCGTACAGATCATCGCCCCGCCGTGGCGCGAGGATGTGGCGCTGCGGCTTGCGCACGCGCTGGAAACGAAGGGCATTGCGAGCGCACCGCGGCCATCGCTTTAACGGCCATACGCTTGGCGCGACAGCAGATTCGGCAGGCGCAGCCATCGCACAGATGGCAAGATTCAGGCTACCGCGCCTAAAATATAAGCAATTAACTCATTTCACCGCCGCTGATCTGCTTCTTCGCCCGGCAACCGGCGTGGCGCGAAGCTTGCTACGCCAAGACGCAAAACGTCGGTACGCCGGGCTCGCCATGTTCGACGAAATGCAGGGCAGCGAACAATCGCGGCAGGTCGTGCGGCCAGCCTACGCGGCGCTATGGGACTGGCTCGGCGAAACCAAGCCCGACGTGCTCGATTTCCGCAGGCGTGAGGCCGAATTGCTGTTCCGGCGGATAGGCATCACCTTCGCGGTCTATGGCGACGCGGAGGCGCACGAGCGTCTTATCCCTTTCGACATCATTCCGCGCATCCTGTCGGCATCCGAATGGGACGTGCTGCACCGCGGCCTGGTGCAGCGTATCAAGGCCATCAATGCGTTCGTAAACGACATCTATCACCGCCGCGAAATTCTCAAAGCGGGCGTGCTGCCGGAGGACTTGATTTTCCAGAACCCGGTATTCCGTCCCGAGATGAACGGTCAAAAAGTCCCACACGATGTGTACGTTCACGTCGCAGGCATCGACGTAGTACGCACCGACGCCGAGACGTTTTACGTGCTTGAAGACAATGCGCGCACGCCGTCGGGCGTATCCTATATGCTGGAGAACCGCGAGATCATGCTGCGGCTCTTCCCCGAACTGTTCTCGCGCTATCGCGTAGCGCCGGTGGAGCACTATCCGGACGAGCTGCTGCAAACGCTGAAATCAGTGGCGCCGTCGGCTGCATCGAGCGATCCCACCGTCGTGCTGCTGACGCCGGGTCTTCACAATTCGGCCTATTACGAGCATTCGTTTCTGGCCGACAAGCTTGGCATCGAACTGGTCGAAGGCCGTGACCTCGTGGTCAAGGATGAGGTCGTCCACATGCGCACGACCGAGGGGCTCAAGCGCGTCGATGTGATCTATCGGCGCATCGATGACGATTTTCTCGATCCGCTGGTGTTTCGCCCCGACAGCGCGCTCGGCGTGCCAGGGCTGATGTCGGCGTATCAGGCCGACAACGTCACGCTCGCGAACGCGGTGGGCACCGGCATCGCCGACGACAAGGCGATCTACAGCTACATGCCGCAAATCCTAAAATTCTACCTCGGCGAAGACCCGATTTTGAAAAACGTGCCGACCTGGCGATGCCGCGAGAGCGATCACCTGACATACGTGCTGGAGCACATCGGTGAGCTGGTGACCAAGGAAGTGCACGGCTCCGGCGGCTATGGCATGCTGATCGGGCCCGCTGCCGACCGGGCGACCATCGCCGCGTTCTGCGCAAAACTAAAATCCAATCCGAAAGACTTCATTGCCCAGCCGACACTGGCGCTGTCGACCTGTCCGACCTGCGTCGAGGACGGCATTGCACCGCGCCACGTCGACCTGCGGCCGTTCGTGCTCGCGGGTCGCGACCGCATCCACGTCGTGCCGGGCGGGCTCACGCGCGTCGCCATGCCAAAGGGCTCGCTCGTCGTCAATTCGAGCCAGGGTGGCGGTACCAAGGACACCTGGGTGCTGGATCGCTGATGCTGTCGCGCACCGCTGATAACCTTTACTGGCTCGCCCGGTATGTCGAACGGGCGGAGTATCTGGCGCGCATCCTCGACGCGACGCTGCGCCTGACCGCCCTGCCCCTGGCCTACGTGGGTGCCGGCAATGAGTGGCAATCCGCGGTCGCCACGGCCGGATGCGCCGACGCCTTTGCGGCGGCCTACCCAGAGGCCAACGAAGACACGGTCACGCATTTTCTCGCTTTCTCGCCGGCCAATCCGTCGTCGATCCGCTGTTGCCTGGAAAGCGCTCGCGTCAATGCCCGCGCCGTACGCACTGCGCTCACCGTCGAGATGTGGGACACCATCAACGGCGCCTGGCTGGAACTGAAGAAATGGAGCGACGGACCATCGTCCCGCCAGGACTTTTCAAGTTTTCTGCGCTGGGTCATCGAATCGTCGCTGCGCTTCGATGGCTCGGCCTACCGGACCATGCTGCGCAATGACGCCTACTGGTTCTCGCGGCTTGGCCTCTACATCGAGCGCGCCGACAATACGGCACGCATTCTCGACGTGAAATATCACCTGCTGTTGCCCGCGATCGAACCGGTCGGCGGACCGCTGGATTACTTTCAGTGGGCCTCGATTCTGCGCTCGGTTTCGGCGCTGACGGCCTATCACTGGGTCTACCGCGAGAACGTCAAGCCGTGGCTGGTTGCCGAACTGCTCATTCTGCGTGATGAGATGCCGCGTTCGCTCGCCAGCTGCTATGAAAATCTGGTGCAGAACGCCGACCGTATTGCCCGCGCCTACGGCCGGCAGGGCTTGGCGCAGCGCCAGGCGCGGACCATTCGCGCGCGCCTCGAAAACAGCCGCATCGAGCAAATCTTTCAGGAGGGACTGCACGAATTCCTCAACGATTTCATCAAGGATAACAATCAGTTTGGCGCTGCGGTCACGCAGCAATATCTGGTTTGACCTGACCTTTGCCGGCGCAACATCAAATGTCGGTAGCCAAGGCACTGTCGTTTGTGATCGCGGCGACTTGGTTCTAGTCTTGCGCCGGTCCCGCACCTGATTCCCATGCGTATAAGCATCGCCCACAGCACGGTCTACCGCTACGAGCCGCCGGCCAACGGCGCGGTTCAGGTGCTGCGGCTGACCCCCCGCAATCATGACAGCCAATATGTGGCGCGGTGGCGGATCGACGTCTCGCCGGATGCCCAGCTCGCGATGCGCGAAGATGCGTTCGGCAATATTACGCACGTGTTCAGCGCGGCCCGGCCGTTACCCGAGATCCGCGTCGACGTTGACGGTGAGGTCGAGACCCAAGACGGCAACGGCGTCGTTCGCGGCACGGCCGAGCGCTTCCCGCAAAGCCTGTTCCTGCGCGACACTGACTTGACCCGGGCCGATGCGGCGATCCGGGCTTTAGCCGAGGAGATCGGCACCGCAAACGGCTGCATTCCGCTCGACAGTCTGCATGCGTTGATGCGCAGGCTGCACGACGAGATCGCCTACGACACTGCGCTGACCAATACGCCGATGAGCGCCGCCGAGGCCTTTGCGCTCAAGCGTGGCGTTTGCCGCGACTTGACCCATGCCTTCATCGCCGTCGCGCGTTGTCTTGGCATTCCGGCCCGTTATGTCGCCGGCTATTTGCAGCTCGCCGACGGGATAACCGAGCAGGAGGCAGGCCATGCCTGGGCCGAAGCGTTCGTTCCGGATCTGGGCTGGGTGGGATTCGATCCGGCCAACGCAATCTGCCAGACTGACGCCTATGTGAGGGTCGCGGTGGGCCTCGATTCGCTCGGCGCCGCTCCGGTTCGCGGCGCCCGCTACGGCATCAGCGCCGAGAGTCTCGAAGTCGCAATCAAGGTCGGGCAATGAGCGCACGTCATTGCAAATGGTTTGCGGCCATCCTGTCTGCGGCACCGCTGAGGAGCCGAGGACGGCAATGACCTATTGCGGCGGGATATTGGTGCGCGATGGCTTGGTAATGTTCGCCGACACGCGCACCAATGCCGGCGTCGACAACGTTTCGACTTTCCGCAAGCTGCACGTTTTCGCCGATCCGAAGCGTCGGCTGATGGCGATCGCCACCGCCGGCAACCTGTCCATCAGCCAATCGGTTCTGAGCCTTTTGTCCGAGGGCTACGACAATACCGCGACCGGCGAACGCGAAACGCTGATGAATGCGCCGACCATGTTTCAGGCCGCGCAGCGCATCGGGCACATAGTCCGCACCATCCACACCACCGAGGGCAAGGCGCTGGAAGCGGCCGACGTCTCGTCCGAGGTCTCGTTTCTATTCGGCGGTCAGATCGCGGGCGAGCGCATGCGGCTGTTCATGATCTATTCGGCCGGCAACTTCATCGAATGCACGACCGATACGCCCTACCTGCAGATTGGCGAGCACAAATACGGCAAACCGGTGCTCGATCGGGCCGTCAGCTACGACACGGATCTTTATGATGCCCTGAAGGTTGG
>JASHXZ010000177.1 GCA_030043285.1 Xanthobacteraceae bacterium
CGACCAACTCGCCGCTGTCCGCCGATCCGTTCATCCACACCGTGAACTACGATGCGGTGAAGGATTTCGTGCCGATCACCCGGGTCGGCAGCTTCACTCTGATGCTGGTGGTCAATCCCAAGCTGCCCATACACTCGGTCAAGGAGCTGGTCGCATACGCCAAGGCCAATCCCGGCAAGCTGTCGATCGCCAGCGGCAACACCGCCGGCATCGTCGGCGGCTATACGCTGACCAAATGGGCCGACATCAACATGGTGCATGTGCCGTACAAGACCACCGGGCCGGCGCTCGAGGACATCATGGCCGGCCGCATCTCGATGATGTTCGCCGACTTCACCTCCGCCATGCCGCATGTGCAAGCGGGCACGCTGCGCCCGCTGGCGATCTCGCGTATCAAACGCAGCAAGCTATACCCCGACCTGCCGACCATGGACGAAGCCGGCATCAAGGGTTTCAACCTCGACGCCTGGGCCGGCCTCGTAGCGCCGGCCGGCACGCCGCCGGAGGTGATTGCCAAGCTCAACGGCGCCCTGCGCAAGGTCATCGATAGCCCGGACGTCCAGGAAAAGTTCAAGGCCGTTGGTTTCGAGGGCTTTTCATCGACGCCCGAAGAGCTCGGCGATTACATCAAGAGCGAGCTGGCCGCCTGGAAGAAGATGGTCGAGGACGCCGGCATCAAGCCGGATTAGCGGGCAGCACGGTCCGTTATTCCCCGGTCTTGATGCGCGTCCACAGCCGGTTGACGAGGCGCTGCGTTTTCTGGTCGTGGGCGATGATGGTGAAGAGCTTCGCCATGGTGGCGGCATCGGGATAGATGGCGCGGTCGTTACGGATCGAAGGCTCGATGAAGTCGCTCGGCCGGTCGCCGTCGGCATAGGACACGAAATTGGTGTTGCGCGCCGCGACTTTCGGATCGAGCAGATAATTGATCAGCTGGTGCGCTGCGGCGACATGTGGCGCATCCTTGGGGATGGCCATGTTGTCGAACCACGGCGGCGCACCCTCTTTCGGGATCACATAATCGATGGCAATGCCGCTGCCGGCGGCGGCCGCACGCTTCTGCGCCTGCTTGACATCGCCCGAATAGCCGAGCGCCAGGCAAATCTCGCCGGTCGACAGCGCATTGATGTATTCCGAGGAATGAAACTTGCGAACGTAGGGCCTGATCTTCATCAGAAGATCGGTGGCCTTCTGCAGATCGGCCGGCGCGCTCGAATTGGGATCGAGGTGGAGATAATGCAGCGCCGCGGTCATGACGTCGTCGGACGAATCGAGCAGATGCACGCCGCAATCCTTGAACTTGGCGATCTGGTCCGGCTCGAAGACGGCGCTCCAGCTGTCGATCGTGGCGCCCGGCCCGAGAATTCGGCGCGCCGCCTTGACGCTAAAGCCGATGCCTGTGGTCCCCCACATGTAATTGACGGCGTAGCGGTTGCCTGGATCGTAGGCGGCAAGCCGCGCGGCGATGTCGGGCCAGACATGCACCAGGTTCGGCAGCTTCGACTTATCGAGCGGCTGGAAGATGCCGGCGGCGATCTCGCGGGCCAAGAAATAACCAGTCGGCACCACGACGTCGTAACCGGACTGGCCGGCCAAAAGCTTGGCCTCCAGCGTGTCGCTGGTGTCGAACGTGTCGTAGCGCACCACGATGCCGGTGTTTTTGGTGAATTCGTCGAGCACAGTCGGATCGACGTAATCCGACCAGTTATAGAAATTCACCACCTGCTGCGGTTCGCCGCGCGCCCCGGGCGCAACCGCAACAAGCACCAATGCCGAAGCGATGAGAGCAGGCCAAAGCCGCGCCGCAGCCGCCAGCACCTTGGCGGGTAAATATCGCGATGCGCTGTGCAAAGCTTACGTCTCGGTCGGCAGGCCAGCGGCCTTCCACGCCAAAATGCCGCCGGCGAGATGCGAGCCGTAGGCAAAACCCTGCTCCTGGGCAGCAAGCGACGCCGTGACCGAGCGGCGGCCGGAACGGCAGGCGAACACGACCTCGCGTCCTTGCGGCTCCGGGATCGCGGCGGCATCGAACGCCGACAGCGGCACCAGCACCGCATCGGGAAAGCGCTCGAGCGCCGTCTCGTTAGGTTCGCGCACGTCGACCAGCACCATGCGGCGTTCAGCGAGGCCGCGCGCCACTTCGGCCGGCGTGAGATCGCGCACCTGCGGTCCTGCACCTTGCTCCGACATCGTTCGTTTCCCTTTAGCTTGGCGAGACGCTCGCCACACAGTTGCGCCGGCCGCGATGAGATTCAAGGGGCCTGGACCTTTTTTACTTGACATCCGTTTTATCGAGCGCAGGAGGAATTGGCGCAAAAATCGCGATGGTCCATGGCAACGTTCGTCCTTCTCGATCTCATGGGTGGCGTGGCTCTGCTGCTGTGGGGCCTGCACATGGTCCGCAGCGGCATTCTGCGGGCGTTCGGCGCCGACCTCCGCTACGTCCTGTCCACGGCGCTCGCCAATCGTTTCGCGGCCTTCGCAGCGGGCCTCGGCCTGACCGCGCTCTTGCAAAGCAGCACGGCGACGGCGCTGATGACCGCCTCGTTCGCCTCCGAAGGCATGGTCGAGCTCGTTCCCGCGCTCGCCATCATGCTCGGCGCCAATGTCGGCACCACGCTGATCGTCCAGGTGCTCTCGTTCAACGTGACGCTGGCGGCGCCGTTTTTGTTCGTCGCCGGTGTCATTGCGTTCCAGAGCGGTACCGGTCCCCGGATCAAAAATCTGGGCCGGATTGCGATCGGCTTCGGCCTGATGTTGCTCGCACTGCATACGCTGATCGACACATTGGCGCCTGCGGAAAACGCCCCGACCGTGAAGCTCTTGCTTGCCGCAATTGCCGATCAGCCGGTGCTCTGCATCATCATCGCCGGGGCGCTGACCTGGGCGGCGCATTCGAGCGTGGCCATCGTGCTCCTGGTCATGTCGCTTGCTTATTCGCAGTTCATCGATCCGGCGGCGACCATCGCCTTCGTACTGGGCGCGAATTTGGGAACTGCGATCAATCCTCTCATTGAAGCGGCCCATCGCGATAATCCGGCGAGCTTCCGGCTGCCTCTCGGCAATCTGCTCAACCGGCTGATCGGCATCGTCCTCGCGGTGTTGTTGTTAAAACCGCTCGCGGCCGGCATGGCGGCGCTACAGCCCAATCCGGCGAAAATGGCCGCCGAATTCCACATCTTCTTCAATATCGCGCTGGCGCTGGTGTTCATCGGATTGCTCGACCCGATTGCGGCCATGCTGCAATGGGCGCTGCCGGCGCGCACCGCCGCGCAAGGCGCCGCGACGCCGCGCTATCTCGACGACAGCGCGCTCGACACCCCGACGCTGGCGCTTGGCAGCGCCGCCCGCGAGACGCTGCGCATGAGCGACATCGTCGAGGCCATGCTGCAACAGATCATGACCGCACTGATGACCGACAATCGCGGCCTGGTGAATGAAGTCTCGCGCATGGACAATGTCGTCGACCGACTGCACGAAGCGATCAAGCTCTACGTCACCAAGGTCACGCGCGACAGCCTCGAGGAACAAGAGGGCCGCCGCGCCATGGAAATCATTTCGTATGCCATCAACCTCGAGCATGTCGGCGACATCATCGACAGGAACCTGTGCGAAGTCGCGGCGAAGAAGATCAAGCGCCGGCTGAAATTTTCAGATGACGGCGCGGCCGAATTGACCGCATTTCACAAGCGGGTGGTCGGCAGCTTCAAGATGGCGTGTGTGGTGTTCATGTCCGGCGACGTCGCGCAGGCGCGCAAGCTGATCGCCGACAAGGCCGAACTGCGCGCAGCCGAGATCGCTGCAGCGGAACGACATTTCGAGCGGCTGCGCGAAGGCCGGCCGGAAACCGTGCAAACGACGTCGCTGCATCTCGACATCTTGCGCGATCTCAAGCGCATTCATTCGCACATCTGTTCGGTGGCTTACTCGGTTCTGGAGGCCGCCGGCGAGATGAAAGCCGCCGACATCGTCGAGAGCGATCCAATCGTCATCATGCCGGCTCCAACCGGCAATCAGTAACCTGCGCGCTCTGCGGCCGGTGCGGCGAAGTTTCCCGGCGCGGCGACGTTTGCCGCTACACCGTCACTTGCGTGCCGACTTCGACCACGCGTTCGGTCGGGATCTGGAAATAATCGGTGGCGTCGTTGGCCGAGCGGGCGAGCCGGATGAAGAGGCGGTCCTGCCAGCGCGGCATGCCGGAGCGCTGCGCCGGACGTAGCGCCCGCCGTGACAGGAAGAACGACGTCGACATGATGTCGAAATGCCAGCCGAGCTTGCGGGCGATCGCCAGCGCTCGCGGCACGTTCGGCGTCTCCATGTAGCCGAAACGCAACAGCACGCGCATGAAGGTGGCGCTGACAGGCTCGAGACGCACGCGCCGGTCGGGGGTTACGCGCGGCGTGTGGGTCGTCTCGATACTGAGGATGACGTTGTGCTCGTGCAGCACCTTGTAGTGCTTGAGGCTGTGCATTAGCGCAGTCGGCGCGCTGTTCGGGTCGCTGGTCAGGAACACCGCGGTGCCGGGGACGCGCTGCGGCGGCTTTCTTTCCAGCATGCGGACCAGATCGTCGAGCGGCGTCTCCTGGCGGCGCGTCTTGTCGTACAGCAGCTTGCTGCCACGGCGCCACGTGTACATCACCAGCATGACGGCACCGCCAAGCGCCAGCGGCACCCAGCCGCCCTCCACCACCTTGAGCAGGTTGGCGGCGAGGAAGACGAGATCGATGAAAAGGAACGGCAGCATCAGCGCCGCCGCTGCGACCGGCGACCAGCGCCACATTCGCCAGATCACGATGAACGCCATCATGCCGGTCACCACCATGGTGCCGGTCACCGCGATGCCGTAGGCCGAAGCGAGTGCGCTCGACGAGCGGAACAGCCCGACCAAGAGCAGCACGCCGGCCAGCAAGAGCCCATTGACCCGCGGCATGTAAATCTGGCCGGCAAGCTGCGCCGAGGTGTGGCGGATTTCGAGCCGCGGCAACAGCCCGAGCTGGATCGCCTGCCGGGTCATCGAATAGGCGCCGCTGATCACTGCCTGGCTCGCAATCACGGTCGCCAGCGCTGCCAGCACGACCATCGGAATTTGCGCCCAGTTCGGATAGAGCAGGAAGAACGGATTGGCGATCGCCTCCGGCCGCGCATAGACGAGCGCACCCTGGCCCAGATAGTTGAGCGCAAGCGACGGCAGGACGAGGCCGAGCCAGGCCGACTGAATCGGGCCGCGGCCGAAATGGCCGAGATCGGCGTAAAGCGCCTCGGCGCCGGTCACGGCGAGGAACACGGCGCCAAGCGTGTACAACCCGACCATGCCGTGGTGCAGGAGAAAATTGGCGCCGTAATACGGATTGAGCGCGTAGAGCACGTCGGGATCGGCGGCCAGCCAGTAGAAGCCGGCGAGCGCGATGGCGACGAACCAGATCGTGGTGATCGGGCCGAACAACGCCGCCACCTTGGCGGTGCCGCGCGACTGCATGGCAAACAGCACCAGCAGAATGATGATGGTCAGCGGCACCACGTAAGCGTGGAAAGCGGGCGTCGCGACATCGATGCCTTCCATGGCGGAGAGCACCGACAGCGCCGGCGTGATTACGGCATCGCCGTAGAACAGGGCGGCGCTGATGATGCCGAGCAACGCGATCACGCCGGCGGCCTTGCCGACGCGGCCGATGGCGCGCGAAGCGAGCGCCATCAGGGTGAGCGTGCCGCCCTCGCCGTTGTTGTCGGCCCGCAGCAGGATGAGCACGTATTTCAGCGTGACGATGATGAACAGCGCCCACAGGATCAGCGACGTGACGCCGAGCACCGCGCCGCGCGCCAAGTCCTCCCGGCCGTGGCGGAGCATCTCGTAGCTGCCCGGGCCCGAGGCCGCGACGATCGCTTCGCGGAACGCATAGAGCGGGCTCGTGCCGATGTCGCCATAGACGACGCCGAGGCTGCCGAGGGTCAGCCCCCAAAAGCCGGCGTGCGAACGGAACTGGGCGTCGGCGCCCGCGGTCGTATCGCCCGCTCCAGGAGCGGCTAGGCTATCGGTCATAGACGGTGAAACAGGACGAGCCCTGCTCCTGATGGGCTGCGCAATAATATTTGCGGGCTGTCGGCGGCCGCCGCAACGGCGGGGCACTCCCTAGTACAATTCGGCTAGGGCTTCAAATCCGGCGGCACCGGCGGCGCCTCACGCATCAGCGTGATGGTGACGCGACGGTTGGCCGCAATATAGGGATCGTCCGGGAACAAGGGATCGGTGTCCGCCTTGCCGGCCACCTCGTAGACGTTGTTGGACGGCAAACCCTCCTCCTCGAGGATCCGGCGCACCGAATTGGCGCGGTCGACCGACAGGTTCCATGGTCCGTTACCGGGTTGCGGCGCCGTCCTGGTCGCGGCGGTGTGACCGGTGATCGACACGCGGTAGGGCACCGCCTTTAAGGGACCGGCGAGCTTTTGGATGATCTCGCGGGTGCGCGGGTACGGCTCCTTGGAACCCTCCGGAAACATCGAGCGGCCTTCCTG
>JASHXZ010000178.1 GCA_030043285.1 Xanthobacteraceae bacterium
AAATGAGGATGACCGCGCTCACCATCACGGCGCGCACGCCGTAGCGGTTCATGAACGCCGCGGCGAACGGGCCGAACAGACCGAACAGCATGAGGCGGAGCGCCAAGGCCGAGGATATTTGATCGTTGGCCCAGCCGAACTCCTGCTCCAGCGGCACGATCAGCACGCCCGGCGTGCTCATGGCGGCCGCCGTCACCACGGTGGTTATGAGCGTGACCCCGACGACGACCCAGCCATAATGAATGCGACGGCGGCCGAGCGCGGCGGCCAAAGCAGAAGATCCCATGGCGTGATCCATAGCCCCTTCTAACGCAGCCGCCAAATAAGCGATGAGCAGGCGACACGCTGGCGGAAGGCCGTTATATCGGCGGGTGCCCTTTGGCGGGCAATGATCCTGAGGGGTATGGCTGCCATGCTGGCGACCGGCAGCGAACGACTAGAGCGCATGCGCGACGGCCGCGTCGTCTATATCGGCGCCGAGCGGGTCGATGACGTCACGGCGCACCCGGCCTTCCGCAACGGTGCGCGCACCATTGCGGCGCTGTACGATCTGAAAGCCGACCCGGCGAAGCGCGATCTGTTCAGCTACGAGGACCACGGCGACCGTATTGGCCTGCAGTGGCTGCGCTGCCGCACGCGCGACGACCTGGCGCGCCGCATGCGCGCCATGAAGGCGATAGCGGACGCCACCTTCGGGTTGATCGGCCGCTCGCCCGATCACGTCGCCGGCCTGATCACCGGGTTGGCGATGCGGCCGGAATTGCTGAACGAGTTGCACGCCGGCTTCGGCGACAATCTCATTCGCTTCTACGACCGCGCGCGCAAAAACGATCTCTACCTGTCATTCGCGGTGACGCCGCCGTCCGGCATCCGCGACCGCGAAATCTATACGGGCGTGGTGCGCGACGATCCGACCCTGCAGGTCGTGGCCGAAGACGATTCCGGCGTGATCGTCTCGGGCATGAAGATGCTCGCCACCGGCGCGATCTTCGGTGACGAAGTCTATATCGGCAATCTCACCGCGATCGACGACAAACGCCAAGGCGAAAGCATCACCGCCGTCATTCCCAACAACGCGCCGGGCGTGTCGTTCTGGGCGCGCGAGCCATATGAGCGCCACGCCCGCGAAGAAGCCGACTATCCGCTGAGCTACCGCTTCGACGAGAACGACGCGGTGCTGGTCTGCGACCGCGTCAAAATCCCGTGGGAGCGCGTTTTTCTGCACAATAACGGCGCGTGGTCGCGGCGCATCTACATCGAAACGCCCGCCAACGTTTATCAGAACCAGCAGTCCAACATCCGGTTCTGGGCCAAGATGGGGCTCGTCGTCGGGCTGGCGAGCCGCATGTGCGAGGCCAACGGCGTCGCCAAGGTGCCGGCGGTGCGCGAAACGCTTGGCCGGCTCGCCGCGCTCGAAGCGACCATCGCGGGCCTCGTCGCCGGCCAGATCGAGGCTTGCGAAAATTGGCCGGACGGCTTTGTGACGCCGAACCGCCGCATGGTCTACGCGGCGCTGAACTGGTGCCAGGAGCACCACACCGAGATCATCGACACGCTGCGCACGCTGGCCGGTGCCGCGCCGCTGCAAATGCCCGCCAGCATCGATCTGTTCGCCGACCCGGAGCTGAAAAACCGCTTTGAGCGCTGGTGGGGCACCGCCAGCATGCCCGCCACGGCGCGCTATAAGCTCTACAAGCTGGTATGGGATCTGATCGGCTCGGAATTCGCCGGCCGCCATATGCTGTATGAAAAATTCTATGCCGGTAATTCGATCATCGTACGCAACCAGAGCGACCGCGAGGCGCCGTGGGACAGGTTTCACGGCATCGTCGATGGGCTGCTCGGCGCCTTACCGCCCGCTGACGCATAGGGCTCGAGCGCAATCATGAACGATGCGGTGCCGGTGATCACTGCCGTCGTGGTCATCTCGGCCGCGGCGCAGATGTGTTCGGATCCGCGGGTCAGCCGGCTGTTTGCGGAAAAGAAAAAGCTCATGGTCGCGTTCTACGCCCTGTACGGCGCCATGAGCATCGCGGCGCTGGCGGCGTTCGTGCCGCGGGGACTGGTGGCGGCGTTCGGCGCCTTTGCGTGCGTGTTCGGCTGGATCGCCCTCGGCGGATTGGCCTATTTCCGCTTTACGGCCGAGATGCCGGCGCCCACGCGGGTCATGTATGTGGGCGCCCCCGACATCATGGGTCTGGTCGTCATCACCGCCGGCATGGCCCAGGCGATGCTGCTGACCTGAGCCGCGATTATGCACTTTCTTCACGCACATAAGGGGTTGCTTGCCGCTGACAGGCCGATGCTTACGAGTTAGCAAGGAACCAGAAATATGCTTGACAGTTATCTGTACATGACCATATAGACGTACACGAACTAGTTTGAGTGGGAACAAGGAGTACGCAGCCATGAGCCACGTGTCTTACACTGAACTCCGGGCTAACCTTGCGACCTACATGGACAGGGTATGCGATAGTCGAGATCCCCTTGTAGTCACGCGACAGAATGCCCGCTCGGTAGTGCTGGTTTCGGAGGAGGAGTACGAGGGCCTAATGGAGACTCTCCACCTTCTGCGTAGCCCAACGAACGCCGCACGACTGCTTTCGGCGATTGACGAGGCTAATGCGGGGAAGGCCGTCGAACACGACGTTATTGAAGCTGCTCCCCTAATCTAAGCACAGCATGAAGATCGTTTGGGTCGAAGCTGCTTGGGAGGATTACCTCTACTGGCAAATATCCGACGCCAAAGTCCTTCAGTCGATAAACGACCTAATCAAGGATATACGCCGCGATCCTTTTAAGGGGCTCGGGAAAGCGGAGCCCCTTAAACATAGGCTAAGCGGCTGGTGGTCAAGGCGAATTACCGGCGATCACAGGCTCGTTTACACGGTTTCAGGCAAAGGAACCGACCAGCAGCTTTTGGTGGCTCAATGCCGTTATCACTATAAATGATTGTTATCGGTGCCCCATAATGTTCATGAATCGTTCTTGCCGCTTTCGTCGAGCTGAGCTAGGATGAGCGGATCGGCAGGGGCAGTCGGATGGTTCAGCGCGTCTCCACGGTGGCGTTCGAGGGCATCGAGGTGCGGCCCGTGGACGTCCAGGTCCAGGTCGCGCCCGGATTGCCGGCTTTCACCATCGTCGGCCTACCCGACAAGGCGGTGTCGGAAGCGCGCGAGCGGGTGCGCTCGGCCTTGATCGCATCCGGGCTGGCGCTGCCGGCGCGCCGGATCACCATCAATTTAGCGCCGGCCGACCTGCCCAAGGAGGGCAGCCATTACGATCTGCCGATTGCGCTTGGGCTGATGGCGGCGATCGGCGCCATCCCGCACGATGCGCTGTCGGGCTTCACTGTGCTGGGCGAACTCGGCCTCGACGGCTCCATAGCCCCGGTCGCCGGCGTGTTGCCTGCCGCGATCGGCGCCAATGCGCGCGGCGAAGGTTTGATGTGCCCGGCCAAATGCGGGCCGGAAGCGGCCTGGGCCAGCCCCGACATCGAGATCGTCGCCGCATCGTCGCTCATCCAGCTCGCCAATCATTTCAAAGGCACGCAGGTGTTGTCGCGGCCGCAGCCACAGATTTTGGAGGTCGAAGGCGCAGCGGTCGACCTCGCCGACATCAAGGGCCAGGAGAGCGCCAAGCGCGCGCTCGAAGTAGCGGCGGCGGGCGGGCATAACCTGCTCATGGTCGGCCCGCCCGGCGCCGGCAAATCGATGCTGGCGGCGCGGCTGCCGACGATTCTGCCGCCACTTGCGCCGGCCGAATTGCTTGAAGTCTCGATGGTCGCGTCGGTCGCGGGTGAGATCGAGGGCGGCGCGCTGACCAATCGCCGGCCATTTCGCTCGCCGCATCATTCCGCCAGCATGCCGGCTCTGGTCGGCGGCGGACTGCATGCACGGCCCGGCGAGATATCGCTCGCCCATCACGGCGTGCTGTTTCTCGATGAGCTGCCGGAATTCCAGCCGCAGGTTTTGGATTCGCTGCGCCAGCCGCTGGAAACCGGCGAGATTTCGATCGCGCGTGCCAACCATCGGGTCACCTATCCGGCGCGCTTCATGCTGGTTGCGGCGATGAATCCGTGCCGCTGCGGCCGCGCCAACGAGCCCGGCTATGCCTGCCGCCGCGGCCCCAATGGACGCTGCACGGCCGACTACCAGGCGCGGATTTCCGGGCCGCTGATCGATCGCATCGACTTGCACATCGAGGTGCCGGCAGTCACCGCCGCCGACCTGATCCTGCCGCCGCCGACCGAAGGCAGTCGCGAAATCGCCGAGCGGGTCGCGCTCGCCCGCGAGCGCCAGGCGGCGCGCTATGCGGCCATTGGCCTACCGAACGTGCGCACCAACGCGGCGATTTCCGCAACCGTGCTGGAAGATGTCGCCAAGCCGGATTCCAGCGGCCTGTCGCTGCTGCGCGAAGCAGCCGACGCCATGCGGCTGTCGGCGCGCGGCTATCACCGCGTGCTGCGCGTAGCACGCACGCTCGCCGATCTCGACGGCGCCGACAAAGTCGGCCGCGTGCATTTGGCTGAAGCGCTGTCGTACCGCGCGCTGGCCGATGAGGTGCGCCGAGCGGCGTGAGCGCTTCGTTTATGGAGTAATATTGGTCTTGATTTGGACTAACTTCGGATTTATATTGGTGTCTTCTAGGCAAGCTATCCAGCAAGGAGAGACCCATGGCTGAAGTCCGTGTTCAAATCCCCGACGAAGTGGTTAGTGAATTGCAGGCGAAATTGGGCGGGGGCACCAAGGCAACCGACATCGCGCGCGAAGCGATCACGTTGTTCAATTGGGCCGTCGAGGAGCGGTCCAAGGGTCGTGTCGTGCTCTCCTCCGACCAATCGGGCGAGAAGGTTGCACGCCTCGCGATGCCGAGCCTGGACAGAGTAAAATCCCCCATAACGTAACTTGTGAGGGGCGCCCCATGCCGGTCGATCTCGCGAACGCGACGCCAACTACTCCCCCCGACAGCGGCGTGACCGCGGCGACCGACGGCATTAACGTCGCCGCAGCCCCGCCAACGGTCCCTCCGTCGCTCGACGTGGTTGCAAGGCCGATGGCCGCGGTAACGGCGGCGGGTGTCAAGCTCGCAA
>JASHXZ010000179.1 GCA_030043285.1 Xanthobacteraceae bacterium
TCCATTGCGCCGATTTCGCCGAGCGCAGCGGATTGACGCCGACGAGAATGCGAAGTTGTTCGGTGATGCCGGCGGCTTGGAGTGCGCCGATGTAACGGCGCAAGAGCGCGGCATCCATGCAAAATTGCGTCTGCACGAATTGCGCGCCGGATTTGATCTTGGCGAGGAGCGCCGTCGGCGTCCAGCCGGCCGGTGGATCGATCGGCATATCCGCGGCACCGATGAAGAACGGCGCATGGCCCAAGACCTTGCGGCCGGTCGGCAACTCGCTTTGGTCGCGCAGCCGCCGCGCGGTCTCGATCAGGGCCGCCGAATTGATGTCGAACACCGGCTTGGTGTCGGGCTGGTCGCCGGCCTTGGGGTCGTCGCCGGTCAGGAGCAGCAGGTTGCGGATGCCGAGCGCGGCCGCCCCCAAAAGTTCGGCCTGCAGCGCGATGCGGTTCTTGTCGCGGCAGGTGATCTGCAGGATCGGCTCGATGTCCAGCTCGCGGAGGATGGCGGCGGCGGCGAGCGCGCTCATGCTGGCGCGGGCACCGGCGCCGTCGGTGACGTTCACCGCGTCGGCCAAGCCGTTGAGCGGAGCCGCCTTGCGGCGCAGGTCGGCGGCGTCGCAGGACACCGGTGGGGCGACCTCTGCGGTGATGACGAAACGGCCCTGGCGCAGCCGCTCGGCGAAGCTTTTCGGGGCTGGGGTGCTTTGCTCGTTCATCGGCGGCTCTTGCGCGGGGAGGGCGGCGGGCGGCAGGTGACGGCGGGCGGCGGCGCGCCGGAAAAGCAGCGCTTATATGCTTTGCCGCAACGCTGCAATTGGCGCTGCAAGGGCGGCTTTCCTGGACAGGAAAGCCCTGTGCCATTAGAGAGTTGCACCACGATGAGCGGGGTCAATGACATCCGGGCGAGCTTCCTCGCCTATTTCGCGCGCGAGGGGCACGAAGTCGTGCCCTCGTCGCCGCTCGTGCCGCGCAACGACCCGACCCTGATGTTCACCAATGCCGGCATGGTGCAGTTCAAGAACGTCTTCACCGGCCTGGAAAAGCGCCCCTATGTGCGCGCCGTCACGGCGCAGAAATGCGTGCGCGCCGGCGGCAAACACAACGATCTCGACAATGTCGGCTACACCGCGCGCCACCACACCTTCTTCGAGATGCTCGGCAATTTCTCGTTCGGCGACTACTTCAAGGAGCGCGCGATCGAGCTAGCCTGGCGCCTGTTGACCAAAGAGTTCGGCATACCGGCCGAAAAGCTGCTCGCCACCGTCTATATCGACGACGACGAGGCGTTCGGGCTGTGGAAAAAAATCAGCGGTCTACCCGAGAGTAAAATTCTGCGTATCGCCGGCGCGGATAATTTCTGGTCCATGGGCGATACCGGGCCCTGCGGGCCGTGCGCGGAGATCTTTTACGATCACGGACCGCATATTCCGGGCGGACCGCCCGGCAGTCCCGACGCCGAGGGCGACCGCTTCGTCGAAATCTGGAATCTCGTGTTCATGCAGTACGAGCAGCTGGCGGACGGCAAGCGGCTCGACCTGCCCCGACCGTCGATCGACACCGGCATGGGCATCGAGCGCATCGCTGCGGTGCTGCAAGGTACCCACGACAATTACAAGATCGATCTGTTCGGCGCGCTGATCGAGGCGATCGCCGATCTCACCGGCGTCGACCCGGAAGGCGAGCGCAAAGCGTCGCACCGCGTCATCGCCGACCATTTGCGCGCGAGCGCGTTTCTGATCGCCGACGGCGTGCTGCCGTCGAACGACGGCCGCGGCTACGTGCTGCGCCGGATCATGCGGCGCGGCATGCGCCACGCCGAGCTTCTGGGCGCCAGGGACCCGCTGATGTGGAGGCTGGTGCCGGTTCTGGTGCGCGAAATGGGCCAGGCCTATCCGGAACTCCTTCGCGCCCAGGCCTTGATCACGGAGACGCTCAAGCTCGAAGAGACGCGGTTCCGCCGCACCTTGGAGCGTGGCCTCGCCATTCTTGACGACGCGACGGCGACGCTGAAAAACGGCGACATGCTCGACGGCATCACCGCGTTCACGCTTTACGATACCTACGGCTTTCCGCTCGACCTCACCCAGGATGCGCTCCGCCCGCGCGGCATCGGCGTCGATATCGCCGCCTTCACCGACTCCATGGAGCGCCAGCGCGAGAAGGCGCGCGCGTCATGGGCTGGCTCAGGGGAGGCCAAGGACGAAGCGGTTTGGTTCACGCTGCGCGAAAAGCTCGGCGGCACCGAATTCCTCGGCTATGAGACGGAGCGCGCCGAAGGCGTCGTGGCTGCGCTCATTCGCGACGGCGCTGAAGTCACCGCGCTGAAAAAAGGCGAGAGCGGCGCCGTGGTGCTCAACCAGACGCCGTTCTACGGCGAGTCCGGGGGCCAGGTCGGCGACACCGGCGTGATGATCGGCGACGGCGTACGCTTTCGCGTCACTGATACGCAAAAGCACGCCGGCGACGTGTTCGTGCATAGCGGCACGGTCGAGGAGGGTACGCTCCAGGCCGGCGCAGCGCTGGCGCTGGAAGTCGATCACGCCCGGCGGGGCGCCATCCGCCAAAATCATTCGGCGACGCATCTGTTGCACGAGGCGCTTCGCCAGGTGCTCGGCGAGCACGTGGCGCAGAAAGGCTCGCTGGTGGCGCCGGACCGGCTGCGCTTCGACTTCTCGCATCCGAAGCCAATGTCGAGCGAGGAGATCGAGCAGGTTGAGGACATCGCCAACACGTTCGTGCTGCAGAACGCGCCGGTCATCACGCGGCTCCTGAGCCGCGACGACGCCATCGCGTCGGGGGCGCGCGCGTTGTTCGGCGAAAAATACGGCGACGAGGTGCGCGTGGTGGCGATGGGTGAGGGCGGCGGCAACGCCATGGGCTGGTCGGTCGAGCTGTGCGGCGGCACTCACGTGCAGCGCACCGGCGATATCGGACTGATCTCGGTGGCGAGCGAGGCCGGCGTCGCCTCCGGCGTGCGGCGCATCGAAGCGTTCACGGCAAGCACTGCGCGCCACGAGCTCAACCGATTCAGAAAAGACGTGCGCACGCTGGCGGCCGAATTGAAGGTGCCGGCGGCCGACGTCCCGGCGCGTGCTGCAGCGGTGCTCGAAGATCGCAAAAAGCTCGAACGCGAGCTGTCGGAGGCGAAGAAAAAGCTCGCCATGGGCGGCGGCACCGCCGCGGGTGACGGCGCCGATGGCGTGCGCACGGTCGGCGACGTGAAGCTGATGGCGCGCGCGGTCACCGGCATCGAGCTGAAAGATCTGCGCAGCCTCGCCGACGAGGGCAAGAAGAAAGTCGGCTCCGGCATCGTCGCCATCGTCGGCGTCA
>JASHXZ010000180.1 GCA_030043285.1 Xanthobacteraceae bacterium
GTCTTGATCTTGCCGAGAAGTTTGCGCGCCGGCAGGTCGATCACCGAGACCGTGCCGTCCTCCTCGTTCTCGGTGTAAAGGCGCTGGCCGTCGGGTGCGATGATCAGGCGATGGCCGTTGGTCGAGCCGGAATCGATGGCGCCCACCACTCTGTTGCCGGCCGGATCGATCATCGCCACCACCGCGCTGTTTTCGCAGGTGATGTAGATCAGCCCATCCGGGCCGAGCTTGAGCGTGTGCGGCGCCACGTAGGGCGAAAGATCGATGGTCGCGACGTGGGCGCGGGCGTGCAGATCGAACACGCAGAGAAGATGCTGCGGATTGGGATTGCGGCCGTGGATGCCGTCGCCGAAGATCGGCACGTAGGCGCGGCCGGTTTCCGGCACGATGAGCAGTTCATGGACGGTCTTGGGAAAGCCGTCGATCACGATCTGCGTCGCGTAGGTCGCCGGGTCGAGAAACAGGACCTTGGCGCCCATCTTGTCGACCGCGATCATGCCGTGCGAGTTTGTTGCGTTCGCCATCGCTTTTTCCCCTGTCGTCGGGCGTGAGATTTAGCGCATTCGTCCGTCGAAATCTCGCGTCTTCGAAGGCCTGTCTTGGAGGACTTTCGTTATGGAGGCTTGCCCATGAATGCCATCGCGTCGCGCAACATAAAATTTCTCGGCCACACCGACCAGGGCGGCCGCGGCGACGGCGTCCAGGTCATGGTCAATCGCGGCTTCGCCTATGTGGGCCATGGCTTTTCCAACGGCATCACCGTGATCGATGTGCGCGATCCGAAAAATCCGAAGCCGGTGAATTTCATGCCATGCCCGCCGAACACACGGGCCCATCATCTGCAGACCGCGACCCATGAAAAATTTGGCGACCTGCTGCTGGCGGTCAACGGTCCGAGCGTATGGACCATGCAGGTGAGCCACGAATCGTATTTCCAGGGCACGTCGGGCGACGCGCTGGCCGGCCAAAAGTTCACCACCGGACTGCGCGTTTACGATCTGGCGCGGCCGGAAGCGCCGCGCGAAATCGCGTTCCTGCCGCTCGGCGGACTGGGGCCGCACCGCATCTGGTACGTCGGCGGCCGCTATGCCTATGTCTCGGTCCACCTGCCGGAATTCTCCGACCACATCCTGGTCATCGTCGACATGGCGGAGCCGACGCGCCCGCAGGTCGTCGGCAAATTCTGGTTGCCCGGCATGTGGACCGGCGGCGGCGAGACACCGACCTGGCCGAAGGGCCGGCGCTATGCGCTGCATCACGCGCTGGTCGCCGGCAATCTCGCCTATAGCGCCTGGCGCGACGGCGGCTTGGCGATCGTCGACATCGCCGATCCGGCAAAGCCGAAACTCGTCTGCCACCGCAACTGGGATCCGCCGTTCGGCGGCGGCACCCATTCGCCGCTGCCGCTGCCCGACCGCAATCTCCTGGTCGTCGCCGACGAGGCCAATTTCGCCGATTGCAGCCTCGGGCTGCGTTATGTCTGGATTTTCGACGTGCGCGTGCCGAGTAATCCAATCAGCATCGCGACCTTGCCGGTGCCGGACGACGCCGACTACTGCAAGAAGGGCGGCAATTTCGGCCCGCATAATCTCTGGGAAAACCGACCGGGCGCGTTGCAAAGCTCGCGCTACATTTTCGTGACGATGCACAATGCCGGCGTGCGCGTCTACGACATCGCCAATCCGTTCCAGCCGCGCGAGGCCGGCTTTTTCGTGCCGCCCGATCCCGAGCGCATGGCCGATCCGCGGCCGAACCGGCCGCGCGTCATTCAATCGTGCGACTGCTTCGTCGACGCGGCCGGCATCATGTATCTCACCGACTCCAACGCCGGACTCAACATCCTGCAATTTGAGGATGCGTAGCGCGTCTTTTAGTTGCGCGCATCGCCATCATTGCCTTGCCGCATGCTGCTATGCTTCATCAACGGCATCGATCGTCCGGAGATGATGTCATGAGCCCTCGTATCCACGCCCGCACGCCGCTGTCCCGCCGCCGCTTTCTGAAAAGCTCAGCACTTGCTACAGGCGCGCTCGCCGCGCCGGCGCTGTCGTTTCGCGCCCGCGCTGCGGCGCTCAAATCCGTGACCTTCACGCTCGATTGGCTCTATCAGGGCGCCAGCGTCGGGTTTCTGGTGGCGCAAGAGAAGGGCTTCTATCGCGAAGCCGGTCTCGACGTGACTGTGCTGGCCGGCAAAGGCTCCGGCACCACCGCACAGCTTGTTGCCAGCAAGGCGACGCCGATCGGTTTTTCCGACGGCTTTGTGGTCGCCAACAGCGTCGCCAAAGGCATGGCGATCAAGACCGTCGGTACGATCTACCGGCGCGATCCAGCCGCCATCATGGTGCTCGACGAGTCGCCGATCAAATCGCTCAAGGACCTCGAAGGCAGAACCGTAGCGATGACCGCGGGCAGCGCGCAATTCCAGCAATGGCCGGCCTTCGTCAAAGGCGCCGGCATCGATCCAAACAAGATCAGCATCGTCAACATCGACCCGGCCGGCATCGGTCCGGCTTTGGTGAGCGGCAAGGTCGACGCCATCGGCGGTTACGTGTTCAGCTACGCGCCGAGCATCGAGGTGCGCGCCAAGAAGAAGCTGCGCATGTTCTGGTTCGCCGATTCGGGCGTCACCATCGTGTCGAACGGCATCATCGTCCACCAGGACATGCTCAAGAGCGATCCCGATCTCATCCGCGCCTTTGTGCCGCCGTCGATCAGAGGCTTCATCTATGGCCGCCAGCACATGGACGACGCGATCGCCGCCGTGAAGAAATACAATCCAACCGCCGACGCCGCGGTCACCAGGCGCGAGTTCGAATTGTCGTGGGAGACCTGGGTCTCGCCGAACACCAAGGGTAAGCCGTTGGGCTGGGCCTCCGATGCCGATTGGGCCGGCACCATCGCGGTCCTCAAGCAGTTTGCCGGCGTCACCGCGCCGCTGACCACGAGCCAGCTCTACACCAACGCATTCGTGCCGAGCGGCGCCGATTATATGCCGCCGCAACAAGGGTGAGCGCAGCGGGGAACAGCATCGCGACTTGCGCTCAATCCCCGACGGTTTGGGAGCGTCACATGTCCGCCATCGCTGAAATCGACGCGCCGACTATCGCAATCAATCCGTTCTCTGAATCGTTTTCCGACGATCCGTATCCGTTCCACGAACAATTGCGCGATGCCGGGCCGGTCGTCTGGCTCAGCAAATACGGCATCTACGGCATGGCGCGATATGCGGAGGTGCAGGCGGCGCTCAACGATTGGCAGACCTTCATGTCCGGCGCCGGCGCCGGCATTCAGGACTTGCGCAAGGGCAACGCCTGGCGGCCGCGCAGCATCGTGCTCGAAGTCGATCCGCCGCTGCACGACGAGACCCGCGCCGTCCTCGCCCGCGTGCTGTCCGGGCCGGCGATCAAAAAGCTGCGCCCGGCTTTCGAAGCCGAAGCCGAACGGCTGGTCGAGGATTTGGTGTCACGCGGCACGTTCGATGCAGTCGACGACCTCGCCATGGTGTATCCGCTCAAGGTCATGGGCGATGCGGTCGGCGTGCCGCTGCAAGACCGCGAATGCCTGCTGCCGTTTTCCAACATGCTGTTCAACTCGTTCGGACCGGAAAACGACATCTTCCGCCAATCCATTACCGAGTCTGGCGCCGTGGTGAAGCAGCTGTTCGCTCAATGCGAACGCGCCGCGCTCTCGCCGGACGGTTTTGGCGCGCAGATTTATCAGGCGGCGGACGAAGGCCGCATCAGCGCAGACAAAGCGCCGTCGCTGGTGCGCTCCGTGCTGTCTGCCGGCTTCGACACCACGGTCGCCGGCCTCGGCAACGCGATCTATGCGTTCGCGGTCAATCCCGATCAGTGGCAGCTCGTCCGCGAGGATCCCGCCGTGGGGCGCACCGCCTTCGATGAGATCATCCGCTGGGAGTCGCCGGTGCAGACGTTCTTCCGCACCACGCCGCGCGCCGTCGCGTTCGAAGGCGTCCACCTCGAAGCCGACCGGAAAGTGCTCCTTTTCCTTGCCGCGGCCAACCGCGACCCGCGGCACTGGGACAATCCGGATCGCCTCGACCTGCGGCGCAAAACCATCGGCCATGTCGCCTTCGGCAGCGGCATCCACGTCTGCATCGGCATGATGGTGGCGCGGCTCGAGGCCGAGCTGTTGTTCGCCGCCTTCGCCAAGCGAGTCAAAGCCTTCGAGCTCGTTGGCGCGCCGAGGCGCCGGCGCAACAACACGCTGCGCACCTTCGCGAGCCTGCCGGTCCGGGTTGTTTGTTAGCGGCGACACCCGAAGGAGTGTGACCTAAAACCCCTTCGGCAAATCGTTCGCCCATTTGGCGCGCATGCGGGCGTCGAGCGCCTTGCTGGCGCGGGCGATGATGGGAAACGTCTTCTGCCGATTGAACGGGATGCAGGCGTCGATCACGACGCGCGAATTGCGCCGGTCCTTTTCGGTGTCGTAGCACATCGGATCGAGCGCCGAGCTCCAGCCGCCATGGATGACGTCGACCTGCATGCGCGGGTCGCAGCGCGTGCACATCGCCCAGATCACATCGTTGATGTTGGTCGGGTCGATGTCCTCGTCGACCACGATGGTCCAGCGGTTGCAGTAGGCCCCGGCATGGCAGTGCGAGGCGACCATGCCGGCCTGCTTGGCGTGGCCGCCGTAAAGCTGCTTGATCGCGACGGTCAGCATGAAGCGGCTGCCGCCGGCCTCATGCGCCCACACGCCTTTGACTTCCGGTATGCCGGCGGCTTCGAGCTGATTCCAAACCGCGCCGCACCGATAGGTGCCGAGATAAAACGTGTTGTCGTTGGGCGGCACCGCCGGAATGGCGCCCATCAGGATCGGATTGTTCCGGTGCATCATGGTGGCGATGCGGATCGCCGGCTCGGGCGCGCTGCCCGAGGCATAGTAGCTGGTCCACTCCCCGAGCGGCCCCTCTTGCACCTTGTCGCCGGGGTGGATGTAGCCCTCGAAGGCAATCTCCGAATTGGCCGGCACCGGCAATCCGGTGCGCGGCATGGCGATCACTTCGACCGGCTCACCGAGGATGCCGCCGCCGGCTTCGAGTTCGTTCTTGCCGTACGGAATCTCGAGGCCCGCCAGCATGAACAGCGCCGGATGCATGCCGGCAACCACCGCAACGGGACACGGCTCGCCGCGGTCGTGGTACTTGCCCATGATGATGCGGCCATGTTTGCCGGGCGACATCATGATGCCCGCTACGTCCGGCGCATGGCTTTGAATGCGGTAGCAGCCGTAATTGAGCCAGCCGGAATCCGGATCCTTCATCACCACCATGCAGGCGGTGCCGATATAGGGGCCGCCGTCGTGCTCGTGCCAGACCGGCGTCGGTATCTTCTCGATGTTGACGTCGTTGCCCTCGAGCACGTTCTCGTTGAGCGGGCCGCCATTGACGGCCCGCGGCGGATGCGACGGCGCGTGCTTCATGTAGTTGCGCCACCATTGGATCAGCTCCATCTCGGAGGCTTGCGGCGGCAGCCCGAGCGCGACGTTGATGCGCGGCACCGAGGTGAGGATGTTGGCGACGATGCGGTGGCCCTTGGGAAAGCCCGGCACGTCGTCGAACAGCAGCGCCGGGTTGCCCATTTGGCGCTGATAGATGTCGACAAAGCCGCCGATCTCCTCCTTGGGCTCGGCGCCCTTGATGATCTTCAGCTCTCCGGCGGCTTCGACGCCGTTGATCCAATCCCGAAGATCCTTGTTGGCCATTGCAATTCCTCACGAAAGTCGCGCCGATGTCGGCCGATGCTCGGCAATTTCGGTCGATGAGGCAACTGCAATTTGCCGCTACCTGCGCTTGCCGAGCGACTGTTTGCTTTTTTAAAGAGCGGCGACATGCCGCGTGGTGACAGCGCCGCCAGCTTGCCTGTATGGTGTTTGCATCCCGCGCGCCGATCGTTCGGAGAACCTCATGAGCTGCCATGTTGCGCAACATAGGTCCATATCACGCCGTCGTTTTCTCAATCGCTCGGCGCTCGCCGCGGGGGCGCTGGCCTTGCCGCTGGCGCCGATGCGGACCCGCGCTGCAGCGCTCAAGCCGGTCAGCCTGACGCTGGACTGGGTCTATGAAGGCCCGAACGTCGGCTTCCTGATCGCCCACGACCAAGGATTTTATCGTGACGCCGGACTGGACGTCTCGATCAGCCCCGGCAAGGGCTCCGGCAAGACCGCGCAACTGGTCGCCGACAAGGCAACGCAGATCGGCTTCTGCGACGGCTACGCCGCTTCGAGCGGCATAGCCGAAGGCATGTCGATCAAGACCATCGGCAGCGTCTACCGCCGCAACCCATCCGCCATCATGACGCTCGAGGATTCCAACATAAAGGCGCCCAAAGACCTCGAGGGCAAAGTCCTGGCAATGGTTGCCGGCAGCGGCCAATTCCAGCAATGGCCCGCTTTCGTCAATGGCGCCAACCTCGACCCCTCGAAGATCGCCATCGTCAATCTGGCTCCGGCCAGCCTCGGCGCGGCGCTGATCAGCGGCAAGGTCGACGCCATCGGCGCCTATGTGCAGAGCTATCTGCCGATCATCGAAATTCAGGGCAAGAAGCAGGTCCGCCCGTTCTGGTTCGCCGATTACGGTGTCAGCGTGGTCTCGAACGGCATCATCGTGCACACCGATTTCATCAAGAGCGATCCGGACATCCTGCGCGCTTTCGTCCCGGCCACCATCAAAGGTTTCCTCTATGGCCGTGCGCATCCCGATGAAGCGGCGGCGACCGTCAAAAAGTACTCCCCGACAGTGGATGTTGAGATCATCAAGGGCGAATTCGAGGTGTCATGGAAGACGTGGGTCACGCCGAACACCAGGAATAAGCCGCTAGGCTGGGGCTCCAACAACGATTGGATCGCGGCGATCGCCGTGCTCAAGCAGTATGGCGGCGTGACCGCGCCGCTGACGACCGACCAGCTCTTCACCAACGACTTCGTTCCCAGCGGCGCCGAGTACGTGCCGCCGCAACAGGCTTGAGCAGTCATTGAGCGTGACCACGGCCGGCGACGACGATCAGGCGTATCTGCGCATCGAGAATCTGTCCAAGGTTTATGCGACGCGCGACGGCGAAGTCCGCGCGCTCAACGACATTTCCTTCGTCCAAGGCCGCGGTGAGTTCATCTCCCATGTCGGCCCGAGCGGCTGCGGCAAGAGCACGCTGTTGATGATCGCCGCCGGGCTGCTGCCACCGTCGAGCGGCGCGGTGCAGGTGCGCGGCCGTACCGTCGATCGGCCGCGCACCGATATCGGCATCGTCTTTCAGAGCCCGGTCCTGCTCGAATGGCGCAGCGCGCTCGGCAACATCATGCTGCAGGCCGAAGCCCGCAACATGAATCGCAAGGAGGCCGCGGCGCGCGGGCGCGAGCTGTTGTCGACCGTCGGGCTCGCCGGCTTCGAAGACCGCTTCCCGCATGAGCTGTCCGGCGGCATGCGCCAGCGCGTCTCGATTTGCCGGGCGCTGATCCATCATCCCGATCATCTATTGATGGACGAGCCGTTCGGCGCGCTCGACGCGCTGACGCGCGACCAGCTCGTGCTCGATCTGCAGGCGCTGGTGACGGAGCGGCGCATGACGGTGCTGTTCATCACCCACAGCATCGCCGAGGCGGTGTTCCTGTCGGACCGCGTCGTCGTGATGACGCCACGGCCGGGCTGCATCGACCGCATCATCGACATCAAGCTGCCGCGGCCGCGCACATTGGCGATGCGCGAGACGCCGGAATTCGCCGAATACAGCCGGCAGATTTTGGATTTGTTCCTGGCGCGCGGCGTGCTGCGCGAGCACTGAAGCGGCGCGCAAGAGGAGAGCATCATGACCGAAGCGGACAAGTCTTCGTCCGCCTTTACCGGCACCCAAGCGGCCGGCGGCGGCAACCTCGAGGCCGGTATCCAGCGCCGGCGCCGCCAGCGGGCGCAGCGCGAGCGGATCGGTGCGTTCGTCTATCCGGCCGGCATGCTGGTGGCGCTGCTGGCGCTATGGGAAGCCGCGACCTACCTGTTCTCGATCCCCGCCTATCTGGTGCCGGCACCGAGCGCGATTTTGCGTTCCATGGACACCAATTCCGCGGTGCTGATCAAGGAAAGCGTCGGCACCACGTTCGAGATTCTGCTCGGCTTCGCGCTCAGCGTCGCCGTCGGCATACCGCTCGCGCTCGCGATTTATCTGTGGCGGCCGTTTGCCCGCGCCGTCTACCCGGTGCTGGTGTCGTCGCAGGCGGTGCCCAAGGTCGCGGTGGCGCCGCTGTTCCTGGTCTGGTTCGGCTTCGGGCTGCTGCCCAAAGTGCTGATCGCGTTTTTGATCGCGTTCTTTCCGGTCGTCATCAACACCGCCATGGGCCTCGCCTCCTTGGAGCGCGAGAAGATCTACCTGGCGCAGTCCATGGGCTTTGGTCCGGTCGCGACGTTCTTCAAGATCCAATTGCCGAATGCGATGCCGTCGATTTTCGCCGGCCTGAAAATTTCCATCACGTTCGCGGTGGTCGGCGCCGTGGTCGGCGAGTTCGTCGGCGGTCAGGGCGGCCTCGGCTATCTGTTGCTGATCGCCAACGGCAACATGGACACCGCACTGCTGTTCGCCGGCATCGTCGCGCTGACGGTGTTGGGCGTCGTGCTGTTCCTGCTGATCGGTCTCGTCGAGCGCCTGGTGCTGCCGCCGCATGCGGTCGAGCGCACCAGCTTCGGCAGCGAGACGATGTAGCGCTTCATCCTCGCCCGCGAAGCGAGGAGGATGAAGCCGATCTACACGACCACCTTGCGCAAAAAGCCGTCGACGCTGCCGCGCAAGCTTTCAGCCGCGTTCTCGACCGCGTCGGATGCCGCCAGCACGGTGGCGGCGGAATTGCGCATGTCGCAAATGCCGGTCGAAACGATTTCCAGCCCCGACACCACCGATTTGGTGCCCGAAGCCGCCGCCGCGACGTTCTTCGAAATCTCTCCGGTCGCGGCGTGCTGCTGCTCGACGGCGGCCGCGATCGCGGCGGTGAATTGCTGGATCTCCTGCATGCGGCCGGTGATGCTGGCGATGGCCCGCACCGTGCTTTGCGTCGACGACTGCACCGCGGCAATCTGAGCGGCGATCACTTCGGTGGCTTTGGCGGTCTGCACCGCGAGCGCCTTGACCTCCGAGGCGACCACGGCAAAACCCTTGCCGGCGACACCCGCCCGCGCCGCCTCGATCGTGGCATTGAGCGCCAACAGATTGGTCTGTCCGGCCACGCTCTGGATCAGCTTGACGACGTCGTCGATTTTTTGCGCCGCCTGGGCAAGACCGGCGATCTCGGCGTTGGTCGATTGCGCTTCGCCGGCGGCGGCGTGCACCACCTCGCTCGCCCGCAATAGCTGGCGATTGATCTCGGCGATCGATCCGGACAATTCCTCGGCGGCGGTAGACGCGATGTCGACCCGGCCGAAGGCCTCGTTGGAGGTGTGGACGGCACCCGCGGTCTGCGTGCTGGTCTGGTTCGAGGTGGCAGACAACGCCGCGGCGGTGGATTTCATCGCCGCCACGCTGTCGCCCACGGTCGTCAGCACGCCTTCGACGCTTTGCCGGAACCAGGCGATGGCCTCGTCGACCACGGCGCGACGCGTCTCCTGCTCGCCGAGCAGCGCGTTCTTGCGCTCCGCCGACCGCCGCTCGGTGATGTCGTCATGGGTGCCGACCCAATAGGTGCCGCCCGGAATGGCGCGGTTGAC
Source organism: Xanthobacteraceae bacterium (assembly GCA_030043285.1). Taxonomy (GTDB): domain Bacteria; phylum Pseudomonadota; class Alphaproteobacteria; order Rhizobiales; family Xanthobacteraceae; genus BOG-931. The sequence goes on from JASHXZ010000180.1 coordinate 9,704, forward strand.
CACCGAGATGGCGCGGCCGTCCGGCTCTTCGCTGATGAAGCTGACCTCTTTTCCGGACGCCATGTTGTCGGCGAGCTCGGCGCAGTATTGCGTCGCATCGCGGTGCAGCGAGCCGGTCGTGCCGCGGTGCTGGACAATTTCGTCCAGGGTGGCGCCAGGCTTCACCACCTGCGGCGACAAGCCGTACATGTCCAGATAACGTCTGTTGCAAACGATGAGACGGCCGCCGGCGTCGAACATCACAACGCCCTGGGTCAGGTTATTGAGCGCCAGCTCGAGCAATTGCCCTTTGTCGTACAAGCGGCGCTCGGCGAATGCGCTGATCAGTGTCGTGCCGAGGATCGCCACCGCGACGCTGGTAACCGCAATGGCGAGCGATCCCGGCGACAGCGACAGCGCGGTGAAGGTCCGCGTCGGATCGGGAACGATCTCCACCGCGCCCATCGCGGTGAAATGATGCGACACGATGGCGAGCGTCAGCAACACCGCGGAGACCATGAGCCCAGAGAAACTGCGCCACGACACGGCGACCGCCAGCGATACCATGCCGAGCGCCATGCCGATGGCGATCGAGGCCAGGACCAGCGGAATATCCCAATCGACCTGGCCGGGAAGCTCGACGGCCGACATGCCGATATAGTGCATGCAGGCGACACCGCCGCCGATGACGGCGCCACCGATCGCGGCGCCAAGTCGCGACGGTGCGAACACCGAGACCGCAAGACCGCAGGCGGTAATGACTGCGGCGGCCAACAGCGAAAACGCCGTCAGCCCGATGTCATAGGCGATCGGCACGCCGGGCTCGTAAGCCAACATTGCGAGAAAGTGCGTCGCCCAAATGCCGCAGCCGGTCGCCGCGCCGGCCGCTGCGATCCAAGTCGCGCGCACGCGTCCGCCGGTCGAGCGCGCACGATTGAACAGCGTGATTGCCGTCAGACTCGCCAGGAAGCAAACCAGTCCGGCGACGACGACCAGACGCCAGTCATGCTGCGTGGTCAGACAGGACAGAATCCGGAACATGATGTCTCTGCATCCAACAGGCACTCGATGGCCCATTGGTAGCGGACAACCGATTTACGCGCCGTTAATCAAACAGCTCGGAAGGTCGCGATCCGGCGCGTACTCACAGTTGAGAAACGTCGGCCGGTCGCGCGCACGTCGTGGCGCAAGCGCGCAAACCGTCGCTTTGGCGGCGCTGCTCAGCCCTCGAGGATCTGCTTGTCGGGATCGAGCCAGAACGCCCATACCGCCGCGCCCGCCACCAACAGACACGCCGCGACGATGAACGGCGCCTGCCAGTTGCCGTACTGGACCAGGAAGCCGAACACCAGCGGCGACAGGGCGCCGCCGATATTGCCGGCCATGTTCATCATTCCGGACACCGTGCCGGAATATTTGCCGCCGGTATCCATCGGCACCGCCCACGACGGCCCGATGGTGAACTCGAGGAAGAACAGCGCGCCGGTGAGGCAGGCCAAGGCGACGTATGCGCTTGCGGTGAGCGCCGCCGGCACGATGCACGCCGCGCAGCCGAGCAGGCCGACGATGGCGACGGTCCGCCGCCCGATCTTGGCGCTTCCGGTTTTCTTGAGCAGCCAATCGGTCGCAATGCCGCCGAGCGTGTCGCCGACCACACCGGCGAACAACGGCAGCGACGCCAAGAAGCCGCCCTTGAGCAGCGTAAAGTGGCGCGCCTCGACCAGATAGGTCGGCAGCCAGCTCAAGAAGATCCACAGACAGTACACGTAGGTGAAATAGGCGCACATCACCGCCCACATGTTGGGCGAACGCACCAATGTGCCCCACGGCACGTCGGTCTGCTTGGTGATCGGCGGCGGCTTGATCGCACCCTTTTCGTCAAGGCCGCGGATGTACTCGAGCTCGGTCTTGTTCACCAAGTGGTGCTCTTCGGGCAGGTTGCGGTAGCTGATAAACCACCACACTGACCATAGAAGCCCGACCGCGCCGCAGATGTAGAACGCCGCGCGCCAGCCCAGAGAGACCATGATCATCGTCACGATCGGCGGAGCCAGCGCGGCGCCCAGCCGGCTCGCGCTGTGAGTGACGCCCTGGACGAGGCCACGCTCGCCCTGCGGGTACCAGAGCTGCATGGCGCGCGTCGCGCCCGGAAAGGCGCCGGCTTCGCCGACCCCGAACAGGAAGCGCACGACGATGAAGCTGACCGAACCGAACGCCGCGGCGGTCGCGGCCGTCATGATCGACCAGTAGGTGACAACGCCGCCCAGCACGCGGCGCGCGCCGAAACGGTCGCTCAGCCAGCCGCCGGGAACCTGGAATATCGCATAGGCCCACACGAAGGCGCTGAAGATGAACCCCATGGTCACCTTGTTGAAGCCGAATTCCTTGCCGATTGGCAGCGCGGCGACCGAAATG
>JASHXZ010000181.1 GCA_030043285.1 Xanthobacteraceae bacterium
CTGTGCCGAACCGCCAGGACCGGCGTCGGCGCCTCCGGCGAAATGCGCTCGACTTCGCCATAGACGAAATCGTCGAGCATCAGGTCGCCGATGCAGAGCACGCTCTGCTGGGCGACGAGCTTGAGCGCTTCCTCGAAATCGAACATGCGTTGCGTCAGTCCCCGTGCGGCTTCTGAATTCAGCGATAACGATCCGGACGATCGAGATGCTGCGTCACATAGCGGCGCACCGCGTCTTCCAGCGCCGTGAAGTCGGCATTATAGCCGGCGCGCCGCAGATTTTCCGTCTCGGCTTGGGTGAAATATTGATAGCTGTCGCGGATCGCTTCCGGCATGTCGATGTATTCGATCGCCGGGTCGCGGCCGAGCGCGGCGAACGTGGCGGCAATCAGGTCGCGGAAGCTGCGCGCCTTGCCGGTGCCGACATTGAACAGGCCGGACACGCTCGGCGTGTCGATCAGCCAGCGCACCACGGCCACGGCGTCGTCCACATAGATAAAGTCGCGCTTCTGCTCGCCGTCGCCGATGCCGGGGCGATGCGACTTGAACAGCCGCACCGGCTTGCCGGCTTTGGCGTCGTCGAACCGCTTGGCGACGAGACTCATCATCTCGCCTTTGTGGTATTCGTTGGGGCCGAACACGTTGAAGAATTTCAGCCCCGCCCACTGCGGCGGCAGGTTGTTGTCGCGTCGCGCCGCGCGGTCGAGGACGACGAGGTCGAACAGATGCTTGCTCCAGCCATAAAGGTTCATCGGCTTGAGCCGCTTGAGCGCGGCGAGCGAGCATTCGTCGGAGAACCCCACGCTGCCGTCGCCGTAGGTGGCGGCCGATGAGGCGTAGATGAACGGCGTGCGATGCGCCGCGCACCAGTCGAGGAGGCGCAGCGAGTACCGGAAATTGCTCGCGATGACGGCGTCCGCATCGGTCGCCGTGGTGGAGGAAATCGCGCCGAGGTGCACCACCGCATCGAGCTTGCGGCCGTCGAGCCAGTGCGGCAGCTCGTCCGGCGGTATGATGTCGGCGAGTTGGCGGCTGCCGAGGTTGCGCCACTTGCCGTCGCTGCCCAAACTGTCGCTGACCGCAATATCGGCGCGACCGGCCTCGTTGAGGCTCGCGACCACGTTCGATCCGATGAATCCGGCCCCGCCGGTAACCAGGAGCATCGACGCCGCTAGACCGCTTGGTTGGCTCGGCGCTGTGCCGGCTTAGGCGTTCCTTTGCCCGACTCTGCGCTGCCGGACAACACTGGACAGTTACGCCGGAGCGCGCTACCGGCGCTCGGGGCCGCGAGAATATAGTGAATAATAATTCATAGCTTAAAGAAATGAACATAAATTCTCTATTAGGCGACAAGAATCCGGATGCGCGAAGTCCCATCCTGCTTGTTCCATACATGTGGATCGGCGACTTCGTGCGCTGTCATTCGGTCGTCAAGCTGCTGCACCAGCGCTTTTTCAACCGCCCGGTGGATGTGCTGGCGACCAGCCTTTGCGCGCCACTTGCCGATTACATGCCGGGCGTCCGCGAGGCGATCGTTTTCGACTTGCCGCGCAGCCGTTTGGCGCTCCGGCAGCAAGCGGCGCTCGCGAAGCGCTTCCGCGAGCGCGGTTATGGCGACGCACTCGTCATGCCGCGCACCTGGAAATCGGCACTGGCCCCCTTTTTGGCCGGCATTCCGCAGCGCACCGGTTTTGTCGGCGAGATGCGGTTCGGGCTCCTCAACGACTGGCGCTGGGGCGAGCGCAAGCTGCCCCGCATGGTCGACCGCTGCGCCGCACTGGCACTGCCGCGGCGAGCAACATTGCCGGCCGAATGGCCGCTGCCGGAACTCAAAGTCCCCCCGGCTGAAGTCGCCGCATGGCGCCGCGGCAAAGGGCTGAGCGGCGACAGTCGGCCTGCCGTGGCGTTGGCGCCGGGTGCGGTCGGGCCATCCAAACGCTGGCCGGCCGACGGCTATGCGGCGCTGGCGCGCCGGCTCTTGGCCGAAGGCTTCGGTGTCTGGATCATTGGCGGTCCGGCCGAAAAATCCATCGCCCAAACCATCATAGCCGACACCGCAGCGCGCGATCTCACCGGCACCGATCTGCGCGAGGCGATCTTGGCGCTGGCCGCCGCCAAGGCGGCGGTCTCGAACGATTCCGGCCTGCTCCATGTGGCGGCCGCCCTCGGCACCCCCGCGATCGGCATATTCGGGCCGACCAGCCCCTGGCACTGGGCACCGCTCAACCCGCTGGCCGCGACCATCCAGGCCGACATCGAATTGGCCTGCCGGCCCTGCCATAAGCCGGTATGCCGGCTCCGCCACCACCGTTGCATGACGGAAATCACGGCCGAACAGGTCTTTGCCGCCACCCGCCGCGCGCTTGCCGCCACCACGCCGGCATGACAGGCTGCTGCGCGCCCTAAACGCCGTATTTATTAAATCGGCGTAGGCCCGCACACCAAAGACAGGACGAAGCATGACGGTTCTGGTCACCGGCGGGGCCGGCTACATCGGCAGCCACATGGTGCACGGGCTGCTCGACGCCGGCGAGCGCGTGGTCGTGCTCGACAATCTGTCGACCGGCTTCGACTGGGCGGTTGCCGCCGCCGCGCCGCTGGTTATCGGCGGCAGCGGCGACCAGGCGCTGGTCGGCAAGATCATTCGCGACCACGACGTCGACGCCATCATCCATTTCGCAGCGTCGATCGTGGTTCCGGATTCGGTGCGCGATCCGCTCGGCTATTACCGCAACAACACCGTCAACTCGCGCGCGCTGATCGAATGCGCGATCGCGCATGGCGTGCGCGCCTTCATCTTTTCTTCGACCGCGGCGGTGTACGGCAATCCGGTCGAGATTCCGGTGCGCGAAGATGCGCCGACAACGCCGATCTCGCCCTACGGCTGGTCCAAGCTGATGACCGAGGTCATGTTGCGCGACGCGAGTTCCGCACACGGGCTGCGCCACGTCGTCCTGCGCTACTTCAATGTGGCCGGCGCCGATCCGCAAGGCCGCACCGGCCAATCGACCGCCGGCGCCACGCACCTGATCAAAGTCGCGGTGGAAACCGCGCTCGGGCTGCGCGACGAGATCAACGTGTTCGGCACCGATTATCCGACGCCCGATGGAACCTGCATCCGCGACTATATTCATGTCGCCGATCTGGTGCTGGCCCACGCTGCGGCCTTGCGGGCGTTGCGCTCCGGCAAGCCGTCGATGACGCTCAATTGCGGCTACGGCCACGGTTATTCGGTCAACGAGGTCATCGATACGGTCAAGCGCGTCTCGGGCGTCGATTTCAGCGTGAAAAATGCGCCGCCCCGGGCGGGCGATGCGGCCATGATCGTGGCCGAGACGGCGCAAATCCGGCAAACGCTGGCCTGGCGGCCGCAATACGACGATCTCGCGCTCATCGTGCGCGATGCGCTGGCCTGGGAAAGCAAGCTCGCCAAGCGTCGGATGGCGGACACATGATGCGCCGCGTTCGAACGCGTCTCTATTCGAACGCGTCTAAAGAAGGCCGGCCAGATCGCTTGATAATTGCGCCGCTTCCGGGCAAGGAACGGCCGTGCTGCCCGGCCTCGCGCATTCTTGGCCGCATTCTTGGCCGCAGCCTTGGCCAGTCTGGGCCGCAGCGGGGCAAAACGGATTGCGTATGAAACTGTTCCGGGGCGCATTCGCCGACAAGCATTCGACGTATGTGCTGCTGCGGCGGCTCTTGGTCGACGAGGCGCTGCAGCACTGGCTGCGTTACGCGATCGCGGTCGTGCTGATGGCGGTGGTCGCCGGAACCACGGCGCTGACCGCCTATATGCTCGGCACCATGATCAACGCGGCCTATGTGGCGCGCAACTATCCTGAGATCGTGGCGCTTGGTCTGTTCACGATGGCGATCTTCGTCATCAGAGCGTTGGCGACCTACGGTTCGTCCATCACCATGGCGTGGATCGGCAACCGCATCGTTGCCGACAACCAGCGCCGCCTGTTCGACAAG
>JASHXZ010000182.1 GCA_030043285.1 Xanthobacteraceae bacterium
GGGGACCGTCAATATCTGTCGCTCCACATTGTCGGCGACCTCCCGGACCTTCAATCGCTTTTCCTCGGAATAATGGATCATTCGCTTTGCACCCTCGACGAAGCGCAAATAGCGTCGTTCCGCCATTCCCAGATTTTATCGCTGCTGAAACGAGCGCCGTCGGTGGGTTTCGCGTTCTGGCGATACACCTTGATCGATGCCGCCATTTTCCGTCAGGGCATCACGCGAAACAGTACGCGCAGCGCCGTTGCCCGGGTCGCGAATTTGTTTTGCGAGCAGTTTACGCGCGCCCGTATGGTCGGAGTCGCCACCGGCTGGTCGTGTCCATTTCCGCTGAGCCAAACCCAGATTGGACAGGTCGTCGGCCTTTCCATTGCTACGGTCAATCGTGCCACTCAGTCGCTGCGCAACGATAATTGCGCTCAGGTCCGCGCCCGCAGACTGCACGTTCTGGACTGGCAGCGTCTGACTCGCGCGGCCGGGTTCGAGCCGGTCTACCTTCACGAAAGCCAGTCTGGGCAATAGTCCCCCACGGCGGCGCCACCCGAAGCCGACGTTGGCCGTTTGGTACTGCCGAGCCGCAACGCGAGCGCGGTTTCGCTGGCCAATATTCAGCCCTGATCGAAAGTGCAGGCGGATCATCACACCGCGGGCGAACGTCCGCCGTCGACATTGATCGCCGTACCGGTGATATAGCCGCCTTGCTCCGACACCAGGAAGCAGGCGAGATTGGCGAACTCCTCGGCCTCGCCGACGCGGCCGATCGGGATCTCCTTTTCGTGCGCCGTGTAGTACTCCTCGAGCGGCACATTGGTCCGTTTCGCCCGTTGCACATGCTGGTCGGCGCGGATGATGCCGACCAGCATGGCATTGACCAGCACGTTGTGCGGCGCCAGCTCGTGCGACAGCGCCTTGGTCATCGCCATGCCGGCCGCGCGCGATACCGAAGTCGGCATGCTGTTGGGTCGCGGCGCCTTGGCGCCGATGTTGAGCACGTTGATAATGCGGCCCCAGCGCCGCTCTTTCATCTGGGGCACGACCAGCCGGATCAGCCGCACCGCCGCGAACAGCTTCAGCTCGAGGTCGTCGTGCAGGGCCTCGTCGGTGAGCTTATCGAACGGCATGGCGCGCGACGTTCCGGCATTGTTGACGATGATGTCGACCTTGCTAAACGCGTGCATCACCTCGTCGTAGACGCGCTGGATGTCGGCCGCGTTGCTGACATCGGCCGCGATCCCGATGACGCGGGTCTGCGTCGACTTCCTGATAGCGGCGACCGCTTCCTTGAGCTCCGCCGCAGTGCGCGCGACAATGGCGACGTCGGCGCCCGACGCCGCAAACCGCGTCGCCACCCCAAAGCCGATGCCCTTGCTGCCGCCGGTGACGATGGCAGCGCGCCCCGAAAGACTGATTTCCATTGCGTCCTCCCAAATTCACGTCAGTATTCCAGTCTCAGTAAACTGTTGGCAAGCGGACCGGGCTTCCCTATGGTCGCGGCCATAAAATCCCGCCTCAAGGAGTAGTCTAAATGTCATATTCGTTGTACGACGCCGCTGTGACCCCCTGCATCCAGCAGCTTGGCGCACTGGGCGACATCATCGACAAGGCCGCGGCGCACTGTGCCGCCAACAAGATCGAGGAATCGGTGCTGCTGCAGGACCGGTTGTATCCGGACATGTTTTGCCTTGCCCGTCAGATCAGGCAGTCGGCAGATTTCGCCATGAATACCGGCGCCCGGCTGGCCGGCGTTACGCCGCCCGCCTTGCCCGCCGTGGACGATACCAGCTTTGCCGCCGCTAAAAGCCGCGTCGAAACCGCGCTCGGCTTCGTCAAGTCGCTCACGCCCGCACAGCTCGACGGCGCGGAGAGCAAGGTCATCGCCTGGAAGGCGGGGCCCAACGACCGAAAAATGAAGGGTAACGACTATCTCCAGCAATTCGCGCTGCCGAATTTCTTCTTCTTCGTGACGACGGCGTACGACATCCTACGTCATCGTGGTGTGCCGATCGGAAAGCGGGACTTTCTCGGTCCGCTCAACTGGCTCTAGGGCGCCACGGCTCGGCGACGTGCGGCGGATCACGCCTGTGGCTGATCCGTCCGACGAATTGCTGCCGCAGTTACCACGAACCGCGGTGCTCCGGTACGAGAGCGATCAACGGCAGTGCCGCGACGAGGAGCGCGGCAGTGCCGGCGAAGAGCCACGCTTGGATGCGCCCCGGGTCATGCGAATTGGCGAGAATGGCAGTGTCAATGGAGATTGTAATGATCGTGCCGATTGACATGCTCATGGTCCGTAGTGCGGCAAGGGTCGAGGAGTGCTCAGGCGCCAGTTGCAGTCCGGCATTGCGGCTCGCCGGATTGTTGGCCCCGCGGCCTAATCCGATAAGGAACGCGGAGCCGGCGAGCCACGCATAGGGCGCGATGCCGCCGGCCGGGCTAAGCGCAAGCAGCAGCATCCCGGTCGCGGTCACGATCCCGCCGACATAGAGCGGCCGCCGGTAGCCCGTGCGCCGCAAAGCGAATGCGGCAGCGACCGACAGCATGATCGCGGCGGCGCCTTGGGCGATCAGCAATGTGCCGGAGTCGAGCGCGTCGATGTCGTAGCGATTCCTGGCGTAGAGCGGGACGAGCGCTACCACGCCCGAGGT
>JASHXZ010000183.1 GCA_030043285.1 Xanthobacteraceae bacterium
CGTGTAGCTGACCGTGACGGTGCGGGTCATGCCGTTCTGCGTGACCGTGACGTTCGGCTTGCTGTAAGTCAGGTTCGGAATCAGCGACGCCTGCGCCATGAAAATGTTGGTCGCAGTGGTTTGCGCCTGCGTGGCCGTTTGCGTCATTGCACCGGGCGCCACTGCCGACAGTGCCGCGGCGTCGGCGGCCGTGTTGAGCTGCAACTGCTTCTGCGCGGCGGCGGAGAAATCCATGCCCAATGCAATAAGAAACATGATGGGGATGAGCGACAGCCCGAATATCATCGACGTGCTGCCGCCGTGGTTGGAGATAAATCGACGCGTGAGATTGCCAGTCATGGACGTTACCGTATCGAGGGAGCCGACGTTGACCCGGAAATTCCGTTGCCCAAATAAAGCAGGAGAGCATTTATTTTCGTTTTCTTGGACGCAGAAAACCTTCCTTTGCAGGCGTCGTTAATCAAAGGTTGCGGGTCGCTCGATTGGGATGGCGGCTGGCGTTCGGCAAATGAAGCGCCGCAAGCTGTTCAAAAAGTATTATGATTAACAATCCTTCGCGAACACAGACCTCGGCTTTTGGCCAATTTTCCGCTATTTGAAGGCGATCAGATCCGTGCGGCTCAGCGTCGAGGCTCTTTCCTTCAAAGGCTCGTTCGCCGCGTTCGAGCTGTGCTGATGTAAGATTTGGAACTGCCCTATGGCGACTTCGTAATCTGTGGCGTCCAAACTCGCGTCGACCGGAACAACGACGGTATATCCACGCAGCGTTGCGCCGACCGAAGTATAGGTCACCGATCCGCTGACCTTCCAGCCGGCCAGAATGAGCGTGGTGATCCCTTTCGCCTTCAGCGTCCGGTCGAGGTCGGTATTGTAGAACCTGTCCTGGGCCTGGCTTTCGATCTTGATGTCGCCAGGCGCAGGAAGAACGTCGGGTAGCCACTTCGACATGGTTGGCGCCCGCGTCCCATACGCAATCGTAACGCCCGCCTTTCGCGCCCGCGCCAGCAGCGCCGAGATGGCCGGCACCATCCGCCCCGTGCAATTCGGTTGACGCGTGCAAATCGGATCGACGATGTCGAATATGAGTAACGCCGTCGTTGCGGGGCTAAGAACCACCGGTACCGGATCCGGCGGTGATGGCATTTGCAGTGTCAGCGGCGACTTGCTCATGAGCGGACTTCCCGATTGCGCCAGGAGCGCCGGTTAGCGCCGGCGCCGGGCGGCCTGTCAGATGATAATACGAATATCGATCGCTACAGGATAGCAGTCGGCGACACCGCCGTGGCGGAGGCTTACAGCCGGGCCGATCAGGTCGCGTTCAGCGTCGACCGCGACTTGGCGATGATGATCGGCAGCACCGGAGCAAGCGGCGCCGCCGGCTCGCCAGCCGGTCGCTCGACCAGGACCAGCGGCGCCGGGGCGACACGGTTGCGGCCCTCGGCTTTGGCGCGATAGAGCGCGCGGTCGGCGCTCGCCAACAGCGACTCGAGCGTCTGTCCCGGTTCGCTTGCCATGGCGAGACCGACACTCACGGTGGGATGGCAGGGCAGACCCTTCACCGACAGTGCATCAAATCCGTGCCGCACCGTTTCGGCGATCTGCAGCGCGCGCGTCATGCTGGCGCCGGGCAGCATGCAGGCGAACTCGTCGCCGCCCATCCGCGCGAACAGATCGTCGGCCGCCATGGCCGGTTTGACGAGCTGGGCGAGGGCGCGCAGCACCTGGTCGCCGGCGTGATGGCCGGCGCCGTCGTTGATGTCCTTGAAGCGGTCGAGGTCGACCAGTAGCAGCGCCACGGGCTGGCGCCCGGCAATCGCGTCAGCCAACAGGCGTTCGCCGCGTTCGAAGAAATCGCGGCGGTTGGCGATGCCGGTCAGCGCGTCGGTCAGCGCCGCTTTTCTTTGCTGCAGCTCGACGCGCTCCTTGGCCATGCAGACGCGCAGAAACGCCAGCGCGAAAGTTGTGCACAGCGCTTCCAGCGTCATGGTGGAGATGAACAGGCGCTGCGCACCGTCCAGGGTCGCCATGGCGCCGACGGCGTGCAGGTGTAGCGCGACGGCCACCGGGATACGCGCCAGGAGAAAGCCGGCATGGATGACCAGAAGCGCCAATGTCGGCCAGCGCGACAGCAGCTCGGGGTCGAGCCCGCGCCACACTTCGCGGGCTCCCATGAGCGCGTAAGTCGCGAAAATGGCCGAGAGCAGGAGGAGGCGCGCCGGTTGTGCCCCGGAAAAGCCGCTCCACTGGCAGAGCGCGAGCCAGAGCGCGGCGCCCGCGAAGACGAATGCAGGCTGGACCTTGCGCCCCTCGAAGGTGCGCGCGCCCGCCCACAACACCCCATAGGCGCAGCAGATGAGCGTGCTCGCCGCGACGGTGAAGCTGTCGCCGGGAATCGCGCCCCGCAGCAGGCCGACGCCCGCAGAGCCGAACAGGCAGCCGATACCCCACAGCGCCAGCGCCAGTTCGCGGCGGTTCTGCACCCACGCGAACAACAGGAGCGCGCCGGCGGTCGCGGTCAGAAATACGCTGACCAGACACACGGTCGGCAGATCGACCACGAAAGGCGAATCGGCGAGCGCCGGCACCGTCCCTATCCCCACTGACAAGCAACGGATTTTACGGGCGAAGTGCTGGCGATCCGCTTACGCTTTTTCGTAAAGTTTTACGCAAGCGCCGGAGGCCGGAGCGATGCCGCCGATGCACGCAGTGCGTGACCTTCGCTGGCGAAGGCTTGAGCGAGATTGTGGCAGCGGCGCTGCCGTCTTAATTCTGGCGCAAACGCGCCAGATTGTCGCCGGCCGTGGTGAGGTGTCGAGTAAGGGGGAAGTCACCATGACAAACCAGCAGGAAACGGCCGGCGCATCGCCTTGACGACGCGCGACAAGAATCCTCCGGGATTCAATTGTCGTCGCGTGCAGGATTCGGGCTAGCCAAGCCCCATTCGGCTTGGTGAGCAAAACGCAAATGCGTACGAGCCGGTCATGTTGCCTAGCGTGCGTTCGCGCATTCGGCTTTCCATTGGCTTGTTCGGAGGCGTAGTTCTCGGCGCCTCCCTGCTCGCTTGGGCTTTGGGCTTGCACGCCGCTGCCGATCGCTACACGTGGGTCAGGGTCGCCCCTTCAAATGCTGCTCCGGCCGAGACCGCCGAATTATGGCAGGTGTCGGCACGTTGCGTCCGGCCATATTTCGTCAAAGCGCTGTTGCGATCGAAAGGCGAGCTCCAGGCGCATTACGAGCGGGCGCCACAGGAGATTCGCGCCCGGCTCAATCCCAGGGCCAATCCGTATCAATCGGCGGAGCCGGCAGCCTGGCATCCTGGCGAAGCGGGCGGGCCAACCGACATCGCCCGCGCCGGCCGCGACAACGAGTACGTTGCCGAGCTCGAGGTCAAATATGCGGAGTGGTACGCCACCCTGTTCAAGCTCGAGATAAAGGCAAACGACTGGCAGCAGCGATTGCTTAATATTGCGGACCAAACCGCGGTTCTCAGTGCGGCGTCGCGCAAAAGTTTCGGCGAATATGCCCACGGCAATATGAAGCTGATCAGCGCGCAGGGCGATTTTGACGGCTACCTGCTCACGACGTTGGGACTGGGCGGACTTCCCGGTGACGAACAACTGTCGCTCAAATCCAATTGCGTAAAGGTCAGTGCGGTAAAACAGAGTCTGGGCAGCCCGAACTACCTCGCAGCGCTCTGGCGCTGGCCGATCGACTGCCTTGCCGAATTCCTGCTCGGCTTGGAGCTCGTATTGATTTCGGTGTTTTTCGCACCGATCGCTCTGTGGGTCGGAACGGGGGACTTGGCGGTGGTTGGGCGGCCGATCCGCAATCTGGCCGGCCGGTTCGACGCCAGCATCCGAAACTTCGACAGAGACCGATTCATGGCCGTGGCGCTGGAGCGGTTACGGGAAATGCGCACGATTGCCGCTGCGGGGTACCGGTTTAGTTCGTCCGACCCGACTCGCCGCTGGCAGCATCACTGGCCCCGGCGCTGATTCGGTCAATGCCGGGTTTAGGCGTGAGGCCGCATTAACTGTGCGCCGCAAAACGCCTTGCCGGCCGGCTCCCGCGATGGCTTCACCTGCTTCACTTGGTGCTTCAAGGCGCAGGTAAGGCGCGATTACGGCCGATCCGGGCTAAGCGCCGATCAGATTGCTCGGATGTGTGGTCCGCGCGCTACAGCGCATTCCGGGCTTGCCTGCTATTATGCTGACAGAAAGCGTCCTTGACGCGCCGACATCGTAGCGAGTGAGCCATGATAAGCGAAGGCAGATTGTTCTGGCTAAGTCCGGTCGAGTGGCTGCTGCTGCTCGTCAGCGCCGCGCTTTGTGGTTATCTGTCGCTCCTGGTCTAGCTTCGCGGACCGCGCACTATGCGCTGCCGCCGCCCGAGCGCGGCGGAATTTACAAAAGGTAAATTGTCGCAAACAGCGCGTCGGCTGAAGGGTCGCGTTGAGCAACGTGTCCGCGCGCTCGTCACGCCCGGGAAAAGCCTTGAGACTGTCGCCGCGCGAGACGGATTAGTTATTTAGGCTAATCCCGGCCGCGTCTGCCGCCACCGGTGCGCCGGCCGGATTCGAACCGACAACCCCCATCGGACGCCCTCCCGCTGGGCAGCCCCCACCGGATGGGACCCCCTGGTGCTCTGGCCAATTGAGCTACGGCGCTTGGTCAAGCTGTCTGATGATTGGGGCCCTTTTCGGTATGGCATGGTTTTCCATGTCAACCGCACAGGGCTTAAGCGCTGTGCGGCACTGTTTCTAAAAACTCGGATCGAGCGTTGCCCGGCGTTCCTCCCCGCTTCGCGTTTTGGCTTCACCAAACCGGGTTCCCTTCGGATAAACCAAAGTGTGCAGGCCGTTGAGTTGGCCGGCACCGGCAACGACGCGTATAATATCCAACCGATCGGCTGCGGGCGTTGAGGGAGCATCAGTATGCGCACCGATGATTTTCGCCCAAGCGACAATGTCGAAGATGATCGCGAGGCCAGCGCCGCTCGTGGCGGCATTCGCCCTGGTCATCTCGGCATCGGAACGGTGGTCGTCGTCGGATTGATCGGCTGGTACTTCGGCATCGACCCGAGCACGCTTCTCAATATCGCGCAGATGCTCAGCGGCGGCGCGCCCATGCAGCAGACCGGACAAGCCCCTCCGGTCCAAGCCGGAACGCCGACCGATGCGACCGGCCGCTTCGTCGCCCTCGTGCTCGGCGACACCGAAGATCGCTGGACCGAAATCTTCAAGGCCAGCGGCCGCACCTACACGCCGCCGAAGCTGCGCCTGTTCGCCGGCTCCGAGCCCGGCGCCTGCGGGCTGGCGCAATCCGCGATGGGCCCGTTCTACTGCCCGATCGATAAACGCATTTATCTCGACACCTCGTTTTTCCAAGATCTGCAGAACAAGTTCGGCGGCTGCTCCAACAGCAACGCCTGCAAATTTTCCGAAGCCTACGTGATCGCCCACGAGGTCGGCCATCACGTCCAGGACGAGCTCGGCATCCTGCCGAAAGTAACGCAGGCGCAGCGCGCATCGGGGAAAACCGAGGCCAATGCGCTGCAGGTGAAAGTCGAGCTGCAGGCCGACTGTCTCGCCGGTGTCTGGGCCAATCGGGCGCAGCACAAGCATCCCTTCCTCGATCCCGGCGACGTCGACCAAGCCCTGCAAACCGCGTCCGCCATCGGCGACGACCGCCTGCAGAAAGAAACCCGCGGCTACGCGATCCCCGATTCCTTCACCCACGGCACCTCTGCGCAGCGCAAACGCTGGTTCTCGACCGGGTTCAGCCGTGGCGAACCCGCGGCCTGCGATACCTTCTCGGCCGCCGCGTTGTAGCTGGGCCGGGTTTTTTGCGATCAGGCCGCTCGCCAAGAGTGTTTAGGCCTCACGCGCCTCACGCCTCTCATCCCCACGCACGCCTCACGCCCTCGTCACCGCCGGGGCCTGACCCGGCGGTCCATGTGGACCAGCGGCAAACAAAGGGCTTCGAGCCAAACTGAGGCCGCGTAGCGCCTTGACAACCCGCGCCGCCACGGCACTCTCGCATGAGTTGCGGAGACTCCCGCCATGGCAGACGGCACGGCAAAGCCGGTCATTTTCATCAGCTACAGCCACAAGGACGAGCCGGACAAGCCGGGGCCGGACGAGGTGGCGTGGCTCACGTTTGTGCAGTCTTTCCTGGCGCCGGTGGTCAAGGTCGGCATCTTCGATATTTGGGTCGATGAGCATTTGCACGGCAGCGATTCACTCGATCCCGAGATCAAGAAAAAACTTGCGGCCTGCGACATCCTCGTTCTGCTCGCATCGCGTTTCTCGCTCGCGTCCACGTACGTGGTGGAAACCGAAATCGGCACGATGCGGCAGCGGCAGAAGAGTGGCGAAGACGTTCGTATCTACTCGATCATCTTGTCGCCAATACCGAACGTGGCGTTGGCGCAATTAAAAGATCTCTTGCTCCGGCCGAAGGACGGCAAGCCCCTTTCACTGATGGCAAAGAACGATCGCGACGTGGCGATGTCAGAAATCGCCGACGATATTGCTGTCGTGGCGGCCGAGATTGGAAAGCGCAAAATCGCCAAAGCGGCAGTTTCGAAGACGAGCATTATCTCGCTGGTAGCGGAAGGTGGTGCCGGCAAGTCGGCACTGGTCAACGAGTGGCTTAACCGATTACAGGCCGACAATTATCGCGAGGCCGAGGCGGTGCTCGGCTGGTCCTTCTATAGTCAAGGCTCGAAGGAGCGTGCGACCGCAGCGGACGAGTTTCTGAACTGGGCGTTAGAGAAGCTCGGAATTAGGATTGAAACCACGAGCGCTAGCGCGAAGGGCGAGGCAATTGCCGAAGCGCTGATGCAGCGCCGCGTGCTCCTCGTGCTCGACGGCGTCGAGCCGCTGCAGCATGGCATCGATACGCAACTCGGCCAACTGAAGGACCAGGGATTGCGCGCCCTGCTGCGGCGCTTTGCGTCAACGCCGCCGGGGCAGACGCACGGCCTGATCGCGCTGACCAGCCGCCTTGCGGTCAAAGATATCGCT
>JASHXZ010000184.1 GCA_030043285.1 Xanthobacteraceae bacterium
ACGGGTGCAGATCCGCAACGGGCCGCGCCGCGGCTTCGTCGCCAATTTCCTGTCGGTGATTTGCGATGCGTCGATCAGGGCGCGTTATTATGCGCTTTCCGACCAGGACGACGTTTGGCAGCCCGATAAACTCTCGCGAGCGCTGGCGTCGCTCTCCGCTGCGCCCGCCGACGAGCCGGCGGTTTACGGCTCCACGACGCGGCTGATCGACGAGAACGGCGCCGATATAAGGCTTTCGCTGCGATACGAGAAACCGCCGCATTTCCGCAACGCGCTGACGCAAAGCCTGGTCAGCGGCAATACGATCGTGCTCAACGAAGCGGCGCGGCGGCTATTGATGCGCGCCGGCCCGGACGTCAACGTTGCTTCGCACGATTGGTGGATTTACCTGGCGATCACTGCCGCTGGCGGCCGCATGATCTACGACAGCGCGCCGACGGTCGGCTATCGCATGCACGCCAGCAATATTATCGGCTCGAATCGTTCGGCAGGGGCGCGAATGCGTCGCGCCGGCATGTTGTGGCGGGGCCATTACAAGAACTGGACCGACATGCATGTGGGCGCGCTGACGCGGCTCGAAGACGCGATGACCGAGGAAAACCGCAAAACGTTCGAGCAATTCCGCCGCTCCCGAAAACGCAGCGTGTTGCCGCGCGCCTATGGTCTCCTCCGCACCGGCGTCTATCGTCAAACCTTGCTCGGCAATATCGGATTCCTGGTGGCGGCCTTGACCGGCAAGGTGTGAAGGCGCGCCGTCAGGCCGGCCGTGCGGGCTCGAGCGTCACGAAAAAATCCCGTCCGATCGAGTCGATCGAGAACGCCGCGCCAATCGAGGCCATCAGCTTGCGGATTTGTGCTTCGCGATAGAGAAAAAGATCGCAACGGCTGCGGTAACGCAGTTGGCGCTGCCAGGCGAGCGGCCCGCCGGCCTTGGGAAAACTGAAAAAGGCGCGCCGCCGCGTGATGGCGCAGACGCGATCGATCACCGCCCGCGCGTCCCCGATGTAGTCCATGAAACCCATGACGACGGCGTAGTCGAATTTTTCCTCGATCGGATAGGTGAGGAAATCGCCGCTGGCGAATGTGCAGCGCTGCCCGACGCCGGCCGCCTGCGCGGCTTGGCCGGCGATTGTCAGCATGCCGGGGGCGAAGTCCAAGCCGAGCACGCGCGCGGCGCCGGCGCGCGCCAATGCCACGCTGTAATGGCCGGGGCCGCAGCCGACGTCGATGACGCTGGCCCCTTCGATCGGATTACACCCGGCCAACGTCCGCTCGAAGCGCAGCAGCATGGCGCGGCGAAACAACCGATTGATCACGCCGTCGAAGGCGCGGTCGCTGTTGCCGTAGATCGCGTTGAAATCCACCGCATAGCGGTCGAAGAAGTTCGCGGTACGCTCGGTCACTGTAACATTCCTTGCGAGATGTAGCGGTCGAATGACGTGACGCGAAAGTCGCGCAAGATCGCCTCGAGTTTCGCGCGGGTCGAACGAAGATTGACGTAGCAGCTGAATCGCCGCCGCAAGCTCAGCGGCAGGCGCGGCTGATCGGGATCGATCTCACGCGGGTGAACGTAAAACACGATCGGACGGTTGTCGTCGAGCGCGCGCTGTCCCATGGCGCGGATCAGCCGGTACGGAAACAGCCGCAGATATCCGCCGCCGAAGAAGCACATCGGCTTTTGCAGAACGGGCACGACGGTAATGGGGAATTCGGTGAGTGCGCCGGCAGCCGTCTCCAGCCGGTGCGGCGCGTATCGCGCAGTCGCCAGCCCGCCGGTCTGGTGCGGCGCAGGGAACACGGACGAATCATACGCGTAGCCCGCTGCCGCGAGCCGCTCGAAGAACCAGGGCGTGCGCTCGGTGACCGAAAATGCCGGAGCCCGGTAGCCGCGGACCGGCCGGCCTGAGATATCTTCGAGCAGTTGGCGCGACGCCAGCGCGTCATCGTAAAACTCCGTGGGCGACATCTCGTAGGCCAGCCGATGGAAATAGCTGTGCGAGGCGATTTCGTGGCCGGCGGCGGCGGCCTCGCGCACCAGCTGCGGAAATCGCTTGGCAAAATAGCCGAGGAAGAAGCAGGTCGACGTGGCCCGGCCTTGCGCCAAAAGCTCGAGAAGCCCGTGAAAATTCTTCTCCAACCGGCTTTCGAGATGGTCCCACTGCGCTGGCGGCGGCTCGCATCCGGTTCCGGATAGATTGAACCAATCTTCGACGTCGATCGAGAAAATGCTCTGCCGCACGTCAGACACTCGCAATCTTCAAGCCGCCAAGGTCGCGCCGGGCGCCTTGTTGTCCAGATACCAACGGTAGGTGGCGGCGATGCCGTCGCGCAGCGGAATTTGCGGCTTCCAGCCGAGCGCGGCGATGCGGCTTGAATCCATCAGCTTGCGCGGCGTGCCGTCCGGCTTGGTCGGATCAAACACGATCTTGCCGCGGTACTCGACCACGCCGGCAATGATCTCGGCAAGGTTGGCGATCGAGACATCGCTGCCGGCGCCGCAATTGATCGGCTCGTTGCCGTCGTAGTTGTCCAGCAAAAACACCACCGCGCGCGCCAAATCCTCGACGTGCAGGAACTCGCGCATCGGCCGGCCGGTGCCCCAGACCGCGACGTCCGGGCGATCGGCGACTTTCGCCTCGTGGAACCTGCGAATAAGCGCCGCCATGGCGTGGCTGTTGAGGGGATCGAAATTATCGCCGGGGCCGTAGAGATTGCACGGCATGACCGAAATATAGCGCCGGCCATACTGCTTGCGGTGAGCCTGGCAGAGCTTGATGCCGGCGATCTTGGCGATCGCGTACCATTCGTTGGTGGGCTCGAGCGCGCCGCTGAGCAGCGCGTCCTCCTTGATCGGCTGCGGCGCGAATTTCGGATAGATGCAGGATGAACCGAGAAAGACCAGGCGATCGATGCCCGCAACATGGGCGGCATGAATCGCGTTGGTCTCGATCGTGAGATTTTCGTAGATGAAATCCGCCGGGAACGTGTCGTTGGCATAGATGCCGCCGACCTTGGCTGCCGCCAGCACGATAGCGTCCGGGCGATGGTGCGCGAGCCAGGCCTGCACGGCGGATTGCTGGGTGAGATCGAGGGTGTCGCGGCCGGCGGTAAGCACGTCATCGCCGCGCGCCGCGAGGCAACGCGCCACCGCGGAGCCGACCATGCCGTTATGTCCGGCAACCCAGATTCTTTTGCCGCTCATGCGCCCTTCGCCAATGCGTACCGCCAACACGTATCACGGGCGGCGGCGCAGTCGCCAGCCTTCGGGGCCGGCCCTTTGCTCCGCGTCACGGCGCCAGCACCACCGCGTGAATCATGTAGAGAAACAGCGAAACGCCCAAAAGGCCGATCAGCACCGAGAGCGTAATGTCGAACCGCTCGCCCGGGCTCGGCCGCGTCTCGTCGGTCTCTATCGCTTTGGCGATCGTGACGAAACGGAAGCCGGCGATCACGATGGTGACGATGCCGATGGCGATGAAGGCCAGCCCTGCCACGTTGGCAAAGACCTGATTGTGCGGGGCGATCGCGGGCAGCGCCGCGCGCGGCGCGGCGATCGAGAGAAACAGGTCGAACCGTTCGATGACGAAGCCGAAGGCCATGACCGCGATGGCGGTGCGCACCCAGGCCAGAAAGGTTCGCTCGTTGGCGGCATGGTCGCTGTAGCGCTTGATCATGGGCGTTTCCGCAGTGGCTGTCGGGGCACTATAGCGCACCAGCCGGGTGGGCTCAGCCGCGGCATTGCGTGACCTTGCCGGCCGTCCCGTTAGCGGGCAGGTTGCGGCCCGAAAGCCCAGGAAGGGGCCGCCAGGGAGCGAACAAATGCCGGAACCCGCACGCGTGCAACCGAGCCGCGGCCGTTGGTACGTGCTGCTGCTGATCAGCGTGATGTATCTCATCACTTATCTCGA
>JASHXZ010000185.1 GCA_030043285.1 Xanthobacteraceae bacterium
ACAGTGTTAGTCGGCGCGCCCGCGCTGCTCGGCGCCGAAGGGAAGGCGGCGAGCCTTCTCGTCCAACCGCTTTACGACTGACGGCAGTACCGGACTGGCCGCACTGCCGCAACACGAGGAGCAATCGTGCCCGATAAATTGCAAGACGTGATCGAGGAATTGGCGCTGGCCAATCGCATCCTCGGCAACGAGGGCGTGCTCGACGCCTTCGGCCATGTCAGCGTGCGCCATCCCGGCGATCCCGGCCGTTATCTGTTGTCGCGCTCGCGCTCGCCGGCGCTGATCGAGGCGGGCGATATTCTCGAGTACACGCTTGATTCCGAGCCGGTGCGGCCGCCGACCGCGCATCTGTACGCCGAGCGCGTCATTCACGGCTGCATCTATCAGGCGCGGCCCGACGTCACCGCGATCTGCCACCACCATGCGCCGGCGGTGATGCCGTTCGTCATCGCCGGCAAGCCGATCGTGCCGGTGTTTCATCTCGGCGCCGCGATCGGCGAGGAGCCGCCGTTCTGGGATCAGCAGGACGAGTTCGGCGACACCAACCTGCTGGTCGTCAAGCCGGAGGAGGGCGCCTCGCTCGCCCGCGCGCTCGGCGATCACCCGGTGGTGCTGATGAACCGCCACGGCGCCACCGTGGTCGGCGCCGACCTCAAGGAGCTGGTGTCGCGCGCGATCTTCATGTGCCAGAACGCCGAGTATCAGCTGCGCGCGCTGATGTTGCGGGCGTTCACGCTCGGCGCGTCGCCGACCTTGCCGCGCGGCGAGATCGAGCTCGCCGGCGCCATCAGCCGGCTGCCCAACGTGGTGGGCCGCACCTGGGAATATTGGAGCGCGCGCGTCGGAGGCGGCAGTAGCGTTGCTGCCGCGCCCAGCCGTCGCGTCAAACGCGTAAAGCCGGCGCGCCAAGCGGCGCGCCGCAAGACCGGGCGTAGGAAATGACCGGTGTTAGTGCGGCAGCGACGCTCAGCTGCGTCCGCCGCACGGGCCGTCGTGCACCCAGGTCGCTTCGGCGTGCATGGCGGCGCAGCGGTTCGGAAACGTCATGCGCACGTGTTCCGCATTGATCCCGCACATCGGCTCGGAGCGGATCACGCCGGCCCAGCTCCAGCAGCCAATCGTCTCGCAGTCGCCCGGATACACCACTTTGGCGTGGTCGCGCCGCGCTGCGGCCGCGCTGGCGTAATTTTGCGGGCCATCCGCCCGCAGACCGCAGACCGACTGGTTCATGGCGACGTGATGGTGCTTTGCTGCGAGCGCGCTGTCGCTTGCCGCGAGCGACATGACGCCAAGTGCCGCCACAGCCGTCAGGCACGCAGTAATCCGCACAATACGCATTGCTAATCCCCCTTGGGTTGCCCGAATAGTTGTTTACGGAAAGATTATAGCATGCCGGATCGCCAAAGGCAGCGCCGAATGCGGCTTTATCCCAGGCGCGTTTGCTTCAATGCCGATCGGGCGCCGCGGCGCTGATCGCGCCCAATATCGCCGGCCCATCCTTCTTGAGCGCGCCGCGCACCGCCGGCTGTTTGCCGATCTGGCCCATTTCGCGCTGACGCTTCACCGTCGCCATGGTCATGAGCGGATCGACGCCCAGTTCGCGCAGCGTGTCGGCGCTTTCTTCCATTTCAGCGGCGCGGCGCTCGCCGTGCGCCGCCATGCGCTCCAGGTTGTAGGGCACGATCTTCGCCCAATCGAGGCCGGGATAATTGTTCTTCATCGAGGCGGCGACCTCCTCGATGACGCCGGCGCGCGCGGCGGCCAAAAAGCACTCCAAGGTCAGCGCCTCGATGCCCTTGATCATGACGCTGCGCACCATCTTGATGGCGGCCGCGGCGCCGGTCTCGGCGCCGGCGATGCCAACGCGCATGTCGAGCGCAGCCAACACCGACGCTACGGCCTGTGCGTGCGCGCCGGCGAGCAGCATCGCCGTGCGATGCCGAGCCGGATGAATCGGCGCCAGCACCGCGACGTCGACGTAGCGCGCCGCCGCGCCGAGCAGCTTTGCGGTTTCCTGCTTGCGGCCGGGCGAGACCGAGTTGATGTCGAGAAAGAACGGCTTTCCGGCGAGATGCGGTTTGACCGATTGCGCCGCTTCGACGCTCGAGGCCGCCGTCACGGCGGAGACGATCAGTTCGGCGCCGCGCACCGCCTCGGCGGCCGACCCGGCACACGTGACGCCGATGCTCGCGGCAGCCTCGCGCAGCCGGCCGCCTTCGGCTTTCGGTAACAGAATGTCCCAGGCCGCGATGGTTGTTACGCCAGCCTCGCGCCAGCCGGATGCGATCGCCTGGCCGGCCTCGCCGAAGCCGATGAATGCCACTTTCGGAAAGCTTTCAGGCATCGCACGAAATTCCTCATCGCCGCTCGTCGCGCGAAATCATGGCAGGACGGCTGGGCCGTTTGCAACGGCCCCCATGGCCGATAGGATGCTGCAAAATCCAGTGCAAACCTTTTTCGGGGGAGGAATCGCCATGACGCCGTTCGACCGCGCCACCAGCCGCCGCCGCTTCATCCAGTATCTCGCCGCCAGTCCGCTGTTCGCCGGCACGAGCGTTGCGGCGCTCGCCGACGAGAGGAACTTCCCAAAACTGCGGCCGGATCCTTACGTCTGGGCGCCGCGCGATTACGACCACCTCATCGCCGACCCGAAGGAAGCGCTCGACGTGTTCGACTTCGAGCCGGTGATGCACAAGAACGTGCCAGCCGCGCATTTCGGCTACATGGCCTCCGGCGTCGACGACGACGTCACCTTGCGCGCCAACCGCGAAGGATTTTTGAAATTTCAGCTCCGCCCGCGGCGCCTGGTCGACGTCAGCAAAGTCGACATGAGCACCGAAATTCTCGGCCAG